>NZ_JBFRVM010000074.1:0-56937 GCF_041475145.1 Vibrio sp. 10N.222.49.A3 | reverse complement strand
AGAGCCAGAGCCAGAGCCACAATTAACGACAAGTCATTATTCAAGCTACGCCGAAATACGCGCTGCAGAATTTGAAGTGCCGAATCTTGAGGATGTTCAGAAACTTCTGAGTCGTTTAGAAGCGACTAATGTTGTCGATGAGCTGAATCTAGATGAGTTGATGGATCGGAACACACAGCAAATTGCTCAGCAGGCAGACATGCAAATGTTTGACGCTGCAGTAGAGTCTGTAGATCCTGAAATTCAAGATTGGGATCTTCCAGAACCTGATTTATCAATTGCTGTAGAGCCACCTGTTGAATCGCAGCAAATTGAAGAGTTACAAGCTGAATCGCTGGAGACGGAGCAAGTAGAAGTTAAGGCTACTGAACCCGATCTTGAATCTCCTCAAATTGAGCCATTTACCGAACTTGAAACTCAAGCTGGTGGAGCCGGTCAGTTTACATCATGGGAAACGACGGCTAGAACTGAAGATTTTCAAGTGCTGTATTTTGATGTGAACGGTGTGACGTTTGCTGTGCCACTTGATGAGCTCGGGGGTATTCATCGCCTTGAAGAGTTAAGTCATATTATTGGCAAACCTGCTTGGTATTTGGGGTTGCAAACTAATCGAGATAGTAAGCTAGACGTGGTTGATACCGCCAAATGGGTGATGCCTGAAAAGCTATTATGTGATGATTATAAAGAAAATTATCAATATATAGTCATGCTTGGCGAAAGCTTGTGGGGGCTTGCGAGCACAGAGCTTAAAGGTACCGAGCTGCTTAATACAGATAAAGTACGCTGGCGAGAAACGGCAGGGAAACGGCCATGGCTCGCTGGTATGGTAAAAGAAAAAATGTGTGCTTTGATCCATGTTGAAGCATTAACCGCCATGCTAAATGCAGGGCTAGACGTAAAAGCATTGGGCTAGTACTACGATTGGTACAATATAAGCATCAAGTTAACAACAGTGGTCGGTAACGACGGCAAGAGGATTATCTATGTCTCATATAAGTGAAGTTGAAGTAAGAAAAGATCAAACAAATGATGAAGTACTTCAATGGGTGACATTTCAACTAGAAGAAGAAACTTACGGCATCAATGTAATGCAAGTACGTGAAGTATTGCGTTACAGCGAGATTGCTCCAGTACCGGGTGCTCCAGACTACGTTTTAGGTATTATCAACCTGCGTGGTAACGTTGTTACTGTTATTGACACTCGTTCTCGTTTTGGTTTGATGCAAGGTGAAATCACAGATAACACACGCATTATCGTTATTGAGTCTGAGCGTCAAGTTATTGGCATTTTAGTAGATAGTGTTGCTGAAGTTGTTTACCTGCGTTCTTCTGAGATCGACACGACACCAAGTGTTGGTACTGATGAAAGTGCTAAGTTCATCCAAGGTGTTAGTAACCGTGATGGCAAGCTTCTTATCTTAGTCGATCTGAACAAGCTGTTAAGTGAAGACGAATGGGATGAGATGGCTCACCTGTAATGTTTGAAGCGCTTCCTTTAAACCCTATTGCTCTGATAGTCGGAGTTGGGGTTTTTACGTTATTCATCGTGATTTTGATTAGCAAAGTAAAAAGTGCGATTCAAAAGCAGATCGATACGTCACGCCTGCAAGTTCGTAACTTGGATAAAGAGCTTCAAAAATCGAGTAAGCAATTACTTGAAGTTCGCTCTGTTGTGGTTGGCCTTGGTCAGAAAGTGACGGAACAGCAAGATCTGATAAAACACTTGAATGAACGTATTGTTGAGTTGGAACATGCGGACACCGATGGGCGTTTGTATACACGTGCAACTAAAATGGTTCAGCTTGGTGCTGGGATAAACGAACTGATCGAAGAGTGTGAATTACCTAAGGCAGAAGCTGAGCTGATGATGTCTCTGCAGAATAAGCTCGCAGGTAAGGAAAAAATCCCTTCGTTAAGAAGTAACCCTTCATCGTATGATGAACAACCTGCATCCTCTCGTGATCGCAGAGACCCGACTCGACGTCGTTAAATTTAGCGCTTACTGCGTAATGAGCAATTGATGTTCATCACGCACACCTCTTAAAAGAAGCTTCGGCTTCTTTTTTTGTGCCTGTTATACCTATATAGAACGATGTTTATAAGTGTTTGTATCTAATGCAATATCTTGTTTGTTGATGAAAATGTGTAAATTGTGATGCGGTGGTAACAGTTTCTTACGGAGTTTGTTCTTTCGAAAACGCCTAGTCCTGTTTTGTCACCTTATTGGTGTGCTACTATAGCCCTCTCATTACTTGACTAAATTTACCTATGCTAGAAGTCTCAAATTTAACTGCTATTCGTGACGACAGGGTTCTGTTTGAATCGTTGTCTTTTCAATTGAAACCCGGTGAGCTGGTTCAAGTTGAAGGTCGTAACGGTACTGGGAAAACGACACTCCTTAGGATTATCACCGGCTTAGGTGATCGTGATGAAGGCACTATCTCTTGGGATGGTGAGTCCATTGAAACGAGTCGAGATGTGTATCACCAAAATTTGCTTTTTCTTGGTCACCAAACTGGCGTAAAACGCGAGCTTAGTGCCTATGAAAACCTGAGCTTCTATCAATCGATTCACAGCAGTGGAACGAGTAAGGAAGAACTTTACAATGCATTGGCTCAAGTCGGCCTTGCTGGACGAGAAGATGTGCCTGCAGGTCAACTTTCGGCGGGTCAACAGCGCCGTGTAGCATTGGCTCGTCTGTGGTTAAGTAAGCAAATGTTATGGATTCTAGACGAACCGCTGACTGCAATAGACAAGCAGGGTGTTAAGGTTTTGGAGTCTCTTTTTTCTCAGCATGCAGATAACGGTGGCATTGTGTTATTAACCACACACCAAGATATGTTTGCTGATAGCCCGAAACTAAGAAAAATAAAGTTGGGTGAGTAATATGATCTCTTCAATGACAACGATCATCCGACGTGAGCTATTGATCGCATTTCGTCGCCAAGCCGATATCTTTAACCCTCTGTGGTTTTTTATTATTGTCATCACCCTTTTCCCATTGAGTATCGGCCCTGAGCCAAACCTACTTGCACGTATTGCTGCAGGTATTGTTTGGGTAGCGGCTTTGCTTTCTGCATTGCTCTCTTTAGAGCGTTTGTTTCGTGATGATTTTCAAGATGGCGCGCTTGAGCAGATGATGTTGATGCCCATCCCGTTGCAGTTGGTAGTCTTGTCCAAGGTCATAGCGCACTGGTTATTGACAGGGTTACCATTAATATTGATCAGTCCGTTGTTGGCGGTACTGCTGTCCTTGGATTTCGATACTTGGTTATCGGTAGTCTTAACGTTATCGGTCGGTACGCCTGCATTAAGCTTTATTGGTGCGATTGGTGTGGCTTTAACGGTTGGGTTACAAAAAGGTGGTGTGCTGTTAAGTCTGCTTATTTTGCCGTTGTATATCCCAATTCTTATATTTGCTACATCAGCGATTGATGCCGCAGCGTTAGGCGTTGCGTATAACGGACAATTAGCGGTGTTAGGGGCAATGTTAATGGGCGCGATGACGCTCACCCCATTTGCCATCAGTGCAGCACTGAGAGTGAGTGTTAACTAGTTAATGACCTGGTTAAGATTAACTACGCACTCACCAGCACTTTGCATGTTCAAAGTGAACTATTTAAAGCCTTCAAACTCCTAGAGTCACTGAAAGAAGCTGTAAGCCAAATAAATTATAATAATTATAGCTGTGATAGCTGTAAGCAATATGAAGTAAGAGTGAGATTACAACATGTGGAAATGGCTCCATCCCTACGCCAAAGCAGAAACCTCTTATCAGCTTGCTGGTAAACTTCTGCCATGGTTTTCGATCCTAGCGCTATTGTGTCTATCCGCCGGTACTGTATGGGGGCTTGCATTTGCCCCTTCTGATTACCAGCAAGGCGATAGCTTCCGAATTATCTATATCCATGTTCCGTCTGCAATTTGGTCTATGGGTGTATACATGTCGATGGCAATTGCCGCCTTTATCGGTTTGGTATGGCAGGTAAGGCTGTCAGACATGGCTGCGTTGGCTATGGCGCCTATCGGTGCTGTATTTACCTTTATTGCGTTACTAACTGGCGCTGTTTGGGGTAAACCAATGTGGGGTGCTTGGTGGGTTTGGGATGCACGTTTAACCTCAGAGCTGATTCTTCTATTCCTATATTTAGGTGTTATTGCACTGCACCATGCGTTTGACGACCAAAAAACCGCAGCAAAAGCAGCCGGTATTTTGGCCATCGTTGGTGTCATCAACCTACCTATCATTCACTTTTCAGTAGAGTGGTGGAACACACTCCACCAAGGCGCAACAATTACTAAGTTTGATAAGCCTTCTATTTCAAGTGACATGCTATGGCCGCTTCTTCTTAACATCTTCGGTTTTGCCTTTTTCTTTGGTGCTGTGACTATGGTTCGTTTTAGAAACGAAATCATCAGTAAAGAGAGTCACCGTCCATGGGTTCGCAAGCTAGCGGCTAATAAAGCGTAGTAGGGTAGGTAATTATGTATTTTGAATCTCTGAGTGATTTCTTTGCCATGGGTGGCTACGCCTCATATGTATGGAGTGCATTTGGAATCACATTCCTCGCGATGATCATTTTACTGGTCGTAAGCGTTCGTCGTGGTAAGCAATTATTAAATGAAGTACAAGCTAAGATTGACCGTCAAGCTCGTATTGATGCAGCAAAAAATATGGAGAACACTCTATGAACCCAAGACGCAAAAAGAGGCTAGGCATTATCTTAGCGATCTTTTTTGGTATCAGTGCAACTGTTGGATTGATGGTTTATGCACTTAACCAGAACATGGATCTGTTCTACACGCCAACTGAGCTCGTCAACGGCAAAGATGGTAAAAAACCTGAAGTGGGTCAACGCTTACGTATTGGTGGCATGGTTGTAGTCGGCTCTGTAAGCCGTGACAATGAATCATTGCGTGTAAGCTTCGATTTGGCTGATGTAGGCCCTAAAGTGACGATTCTATATGATGGCATCCTTCCTGATCTTTTCCGTGAAGGCCAAGGTATTGTTGCTCAAGGTGTCCTTAAGGATGCAACGACAATTGAAGCGTTTGAGGTGTTGGCAAAGCACGATGAAGAATATATGCCTTCTGAAGTTGCTGAAGCAATGAAGAAAACTCATGAGCCTTTGCAATACACGACTGAACAAAAAGAAGGAAATGCTCAATGATAGCCGAGATCGGCCATTTTGCGATGATCCTGTCTTTGGGACTTGCACTGCTGCTAAGCGTGCTCCCACTGTATGGAGCCGCTCGAAATAACACATTATTGATGAACAGTGCACGACCGCTGTCGTGGGGTATGTTCGGATTCCTAGCGATTTCGTTCTTTATCTTGTGTTACGCGTTCTACACAAATGATTTTACGATTCAATACGTAGCAAGTAACTCGAATAGCCAACTGCCTTGGTACTACCGAATTACCGCGGTTTGGGGGGCTCATGAAGGCTCACTACTGCTTTGGGTTCTAATCCAAGCGGGTTGGACGGTAGCAGTTGCAACGTTTAGTCGTGGTATGCCTCAAGAGTCTGTGGCTCGCGTACTGGCGATTATGGGTTTAATTACTGTCGGCTTCTTGCTGTTCATTATCGTAACGTCTAACCCGTTTTTACGTACATTGCCTTTCTTCCCTGTTGATGGCCGTGACTTGAACCCACTACTGCAAGATCCGGGTTTGATTATTCACCCGCCAATGCTTTACATGGGTTATGTAGGTTTCTCGGTAGCGTTCTCTTTTGCAATCGCTTCTCTAATGAGCGGTCGTTTAGATACGGCATGGGCTCGTTGGTCTCGTCCTTGGACAATCGCTGCTTGGTTATTCCTAACAGTAGGTATCGCACTTGGTTCATGGTGGGCTTACTACGAACTTGGCTGGGGTGGCTGGTGGTTCTGGGATCCAGTAGAAAACGCTTCATTCATGCCTTGGTTAGCTGGTACTGCTCTAATGCACTCACTAGCGGTAACCGAAAAGCGTGGCACATTTAAAGCTTGGACAGTCTTGCTGGCTATCTCTGCATTCTCACTAAGCTTACTAGGTACATTCTTAGTTCGTTCGGGCATCTTGGTATCGGTTCACGCATTCGCGTCGGATCCTGCCCGTGGTATGTTTATTCTAGGTTTCTTAGTGTTCGTTATCGGTGGTTCACTGTTGTTGTTTGCTGTTAAAGGCGCATCGGTTCGTGTACGTGGTAACTTCGATTTGGTTTCTCGTGAAAACGCGCTACTCGGCAACAACATCCTATTGATTGCTGCACTTGTGGTTGTGTTAGTTGGTACCTTGCTGCCATTAGTTCATAAACAGTTAGGCTTGGGCTCGGTATCTATCGGTGCACCATTCTTTGATATGTTGTTCTTCTGGTTAATGATCCCGTTCTCGTTCCTATTAGGTATCGGTCCACTGATCCGTTGGAAACGTGACAACCTATCTAAGCTCGTTAAACCTATGCTGATCTCAGGTGTATTCTCACTGGGCTTAAGTGCGCTAATGGTTACGATTTTGGCTGACCGTTTCAGCGGTACCGCTTTTGCCGGTTGGGTAATGGCATTCTGGATTATCTTCATGCATGGCTTTGAGCTTCATGAACGTGCGACACACCGTCATACATTCCTGAAAGGCCTGACTAAGCTACCTCGTAGCCACTGGGCGATGATGTGTGGTCACATTGGTTTGGCCGTGACAGTGATTGGTATTGCGATGGTGCAAAACTACAGCATCGAACGTGACGTACGCTTAGCGCCAGGTGAAAGCTACCAACTTGAAGAGTACAGCTTCCTGTTTACAGGAGTTCGTGACAAAGATGGCCCTAACTACGATGGTTACATTGCTGACTTTGAAATTACCAAAGAAGGCAAATACATCAACACGCTTCACGCTGAAAAACGTTTCTACACAACCGCTAAGTCGATGATGACAGAAGCGGCGATTGATCGTGGCGTAACGCGCGACCTTTACATCGCAATGGGTGAGCGTTTAGACGACAATAAATCTTGGGCTGTGCGTATCTACTACAAACCATTTGTACGTTGGATCTGGGCTGGTTCTCTGATTATGTCGATTGGTGGTGTTATTGCTATCAGTGACCGTCGTTACCGCTTCCGTAAGCCAACGAAAAAGTCTACTAAAGAGCAGGAGGCTTAATTCGAATGAACAAGAAGATTTTATTCATTCCATTGATTGCGTTCATGGTTCTAGCTGGAATCTTTGCGACTCAATTGATGCGTAACCAGTCGGGTGATGACCCGACTAAACTTGAATCGGTATTGATTGGTAAGCCAGTACCTGAGTTCGGTTTAGAAGACTTAGAGCAACCGGGTAAGTTCCATGATCAAGCTATCTTTAAAGGTGAGCCACTGCTTCTAAATGTGTGGGCGACTTGGTGTCCTACTTGTTATGCAGAGCACTCTTACTTGAATAAGTTAGCGGGTCAAGGCGTTAAGATTATTGGCCTTAACTACAAAGATGATCGCAATAAAGCGGTAGGTTGGTTAAAAGAGCTGGGCAATCCATACTTGATCAGCCTGTTCGATGGTAACGGCATGCTAGGTCTTGACCTTGGTGTGTATGGCGCTCCAGAGACTTTCCTCATTGATGCTAACGGCGTAGTTCGTTATCGCCATGTTGGTGACGTGAACCCAACTAACTGGGCATCGACGCTTGAGCCGATGTACCAAGAGTTGTTGGAGGAAGCGAAATGATTAAGAAGACACTGATTGCTCTATTCGCTACATTTGCTATTTCGGCGACTGTTTCTGCTGCGCCTATCGAATTTCATGAATTTGATACCGTTGATCAAGAGCAGCAGTTCAAAGAGCTAAGCAACACGCTGCGTTGCCCTAAATGTCAGAACAACACCATTGGTGATTCGAACGCAGAGCTTGCGGTTGATTTACGCCAAAAAGTGTATGAAATGACAAAAGATGGCAAGTCGAAGCAAGACATCATTGATTACATGATTGCTCGCTACGGTAACTTTGTTACTTACAACCCACCACTCACATTAGCCACATCAATCCTTTGGGTTGGTCCGTTTGCGGTAGTCGTGTTTGGTTTCGGTTTGATCATTTTACGAAGCCGAAAGTCAAAGTCGAAAGCAGTAGAGTCAGATAAAGACTGGGATGCAGACAAAGAAGCTCGTTTAAAAGCGTTACTCGATGAAGAGAACGACGGAGATAAGAAGTAATGACTCTATTTTGGATTTCTACCATTATCCTTTCGCTAGCAGCTATTTTCTTAATTGTTCTGCCCTTCATAAATAAGAAGGCGAACAATGATGAAATGCTTCGCGACGAGTTGAACAAAGCATTCTATAAAGATCGTCTCGTTGAGCTCGAAGTAGAAGCAGAAGAAGGCCTTGTTGATAACCAACAAGAGCTGATCGCTGATTTGAAACAGTCTCTACTTGATGATGTACCTGCGCAGAAAGAGATGAAGAAGACCCAAATCTCAACATTGGGCGTCGTAGTACCATCTATTGTCCTAGTCGTGGTTGTTACATATGGTATGTACTTTCAGTTTGGTGCTCTGGATAAAGTCCAACACTGGCAAGAAGTGAGTTCAAACCTTCCTGAGTTGTCTAAAAAGCTAATGTCATCGGAAGGTGGTGCATTAACGGATGATGAACTAGAAGATTTGACTCTGGCACTTCGTACTCGTCTGCACTATCAACCAAAAGATTCGACAGGTTGGTTACTATTAGGTCGTATTGCATTGGCTAACCGCGACGCGGAAACTGCGAAAGATTCGATGCAAAGAGCTTACAAGCTTGAGCCAAAGAATGAAGATGTTCAGCTAGGTTATGCACAAGCATTGATGCTTTCACCTGATGATGCGGATCAAAACCAAGCTCGTTTAATTTTGAGCCGTTTGATTCAAAACGACTATGTTGATCTTCGTGTGTTCTCGTTGCTAGCGTTTGATGCGTTTGAGCGTCAAGACTACCCAGGTGCTGTTAAGTACTGGAGCATCATGCAACAGATGATTGGTCCACAAGACAGTCGCTATGAAATGTTATCGCGCAGTATCGAAAGTGCACAGAAGAAAATGGGCAATGCTATGGGCGTTGACCAAGGTAAAACTGTTGCTGTAACGCTTGAGTTATCTGGTGATGTAAATGCTGCCCCTAGTTCAGTGTTAGTTGTATCAGTGCACAGAGCAGACGGCTCACCAATGCCGATTGCTGCGGCTCGTTATCCGCTAGGAACTTTCCCTCGTACTGTCGTTCTTGATGATGGCAACAGCATGTTGGAAGGACAGAAACTGTCCAGCCTTGAAACTCTAATGGTTAGAGCTAGGCTTGATACAGATGGTAACGTTTCAACTCGAGACGGTGATTGGTACGGTGAAAGTGAAGTGGTTGAACTGGGTGCCCCAGTTACCATTGATATCAATAAGCAATATTAATCATTACTTTGCATAGGTGTTAGCTATTCCGATTTATTAAAAAACGGTATAGACTTACGCAACCAATTGAGGCCAGCGATTGCTGGCCTTTTTTATTATTCCTTATGGAAAAGGTGATATGTCTATCAGTGTTTTAAGACTTTCGAGTTTACTCTTCATCGCAAGCTTAACGGTAGGTTGTTCGAGCGTACCAGATGAAAGCAATGGCGGTGATAACCTCGAAACCTCTGAATATGTCGAAGAGTCCCATCCGAACGACCCTTTTGAAGGTTTCAACCGAGCGATGTGGGATATCAACTACGAGTATCTCGACCCTTATTTGGTTCGACCTGTTTCTCTTGCCTATGTTGACTATACCCCTGTACCAATTCGATCTGGTATTTCCAATTTTTTAGCCAACTTAGATGAGCCATCAAGTATGCTCAACAATCTCATTATGGGTAATGGTGGGAAAGCGCTTGATCATTTCAATCGTTTTTGGATTAACTCTACCTTTGGTCTTCTTGGTCTGATTGATATTGCTAGCGAAGCGGGGATCACCAAATATGACGAAAAGTCGTTTTCTGATGCGATTGGTCATTATGGGGTTGGGAATGGACCGTATTTTATGCTGCCGGGATATGGCCCTGTGACGACTCGACAAGTAACAGAGCAAGTGGATAGCTTATACGTACCTTTGTCTCTGTTTACCTTCTGGGCAAAGTTAGGCAAGTGGGCCTTTGAAGGTATGGAAACACGCGCTCAGTTGGCCTCGCAAGAAGCCTTATTAGATGACTCTCCAGATCCATATGCTTTGACTCGTGATATTTACATCCAACGTCAAGATTTTAAAGCTGAGATCGAGCCAGAAGAGGTTGATCTTGAGGAAGAAGATTTCATTGATGAGTATCTCGAAGATTACTAGAGACAAAGCTTAGATAAGCAGATAAGAGAAAGGCTCGATGTTAATTCAACATCGAGCCTTTTTAATGCTTTCTACTTTTCTACCTTTCGGTAAGTAGATAATTAGGTAACTAGCCTAGAAGCGGTAGTTAGCTTGGATACCGACTAACCAGATGCTGCCTGAAACCTCGCCGTCGAAACGGCCACCAAAGGCATCCGCTCCAGGTTTTTGTTGTGTTCCTGGATCTGATTCATGCATTTTCGCGTCTTTCGCTAGAATGTAAGTGAAGCCAGCATCCAGAGTTAGCTGCTCAGACCATTGGTAGCCCGCACCGATACTTAACCAAGTACGGTCTGTTTCTGGAATCGTCGCAGTGCGGTGTTCTGTACTTACCGCTGATGTGTCATATGCGATACCAGAACGTAGTGCTAGCTTAGGCGTCATTTGGTAAGTGGTACCGATAGCAAAACGGTAGTTGTCTTCCCAGTTCTCTTGCTTGATCTCTACGCTTTTTTCGCCAGGGAAATCAGCAACAAGCTCTTTAAAGCTGCTCCAGTTTGTCCAGTTAATACTCGCGTGAACCGCTACTGTGTCTGTCAGTTGATGGAAACTTGCAAGTTCTGCTGTTGCCGGAAGAGCGAGATCCATTGAACCACTCTTGTGCGCTACTGGGTTTGTTGGGTTGAAGCCAATACCCTTAGCGTAACCTTCTAAAGTCAGGTCAACTTCTGATTTGTAGGTAAAGCCAAGGCGGTTGTCTTCATTAATATCCCAAGCGGTACCAACTTGCCAACCCCATGCTGTATCATCACCTTCCATGTATTTCAGAGTTGTTCCCACAGGTAAAGTAGAAGCAGCAGTCGCACCAAAGCTACCTTCAGCCATGATGTAACGTACACCACCACCAATAGAAACACTCTCTAGCACTTGGTATGCAGCATTCAGGTTCAGCTCCATAGTAGTCACACTTGCTTCGTTACCATGGTTTGCACCGCCGAAGTCTTTACCTAGGTCCGTTGCCATACCGTAGTTTGTGCCTGCAGCAAAACCCAACGCAAATTTTTCGTTGTACTTATGAGAAGCATAAAAGTTTGGAATAAAAGCACTGTGCGCGAAGTCACTAGAGTTTGATGCTGTTGTACCACTGCGAGTTGTAGAAGTCCCTTCAATATCAATATTTGGGTCAACGTAGATACCACCAACAGAAACCTGTGTGCCTTCTAGGTAAGTCAGCATAGCAGGGTTACGCCATTGCGCGTCTGCACCGTCAGCCATTGCTGCTTCACCAGCGTAAGCACGGCCTAAGCCTGTTGCTGAGTATTCTGCTAGTTGAAAACCTGCCGCGTTAGTTACGGTAGAAGTCGAAAGTAATCCAACTGCCACTGCAGCAGATAGAAGAGTTTTATTCATTTTCATTATTATGTTCACTGAATCATAAGTATTTAGTGGCGTGATTCTACTTTTAGAGTTATTACTTTAAAAATGAAATTCGAATAAAACAGTGTTTTAGGGATTAAATGAGCAAATGTGTTTAATTATTAGAGAAATCATCTAAATGTTTCGGCTGTGTTGCGAAGTTTGAGCGTACACCTGTAGCTGTATATTTGCTCTGCAGGCTACAGTTGTAAGCTTAAATTTAGGTTGGTCAGTGGTTTAGGAAAACAAAAAAGGGTCGCATAATGCGACCCTTTGGGATTATAGCTAACTTTATATTAGAAGCTGCGGCTGTACTGAAGACCTAATAGGATTGCATCAGCATGTGTCGTCGCTGTTAGTGGCGTACCTGAAGAGGTTTCTGAAACCTTCACATCGTCACCTAACAAGTATGTAAAGCCGAAGTCTACGTTTGAAGCGGTATCAATGTGGTAAGTGAAACCAGCAGAGAACCACTGACGGTCTGAATCCGGAACAGAGATAGATGTCAGTTCGTCTTGCGCACTGGTGTCATACATGTAACCGGTACGTAGTGTCCACGTATCGTTTAGGTAGTAAGTACCACCAATTGCGTAGTGCCAACCATCTTGCCATTTGTATTCCTTATTGTAAGCGCCTTTGATCGCACCTTGAGATAGGTTTTGGAATTCGATCTGGTCGAAATCACCCCAGCCGATCCACTGTACAGAGTAGTGAACTGCGAACTTAGTATCTTCAATTTTGTGGAAACCAGAGAATTCAGCGATGTCTGGTAGTGGTAGCGTGATTTCTTGGCCCTTGTCATCTTTAGCGGTGATTTCAGGGCTGTAACGGTAAGATAGACCAAAACGGTTGTTTTCATCTAGCTCATAAACAGTACCAACGTTAAAGCCAACAGCCCAACCATCAGCTTTGTCGACGTTTAATAAAGGAGTGCCTGCCGGTGGAATTCCCTTAGATGCATCTCCAGGGCCAAAACCAGCGCCAGCGGTACGTTTCATCGTACCTTGACCATAAATAAGGTCTAAACCTGCACCGAAGCTCCATTGGTCGTCTAGTCGGTAAGAACCAGCAAGACCAAAGTTAACGCTCTTAACATCAGTTAAGCCGCCGTACTCAGCTGCCGGATAGTTGTCGTCAAACTCTGTTTTAGTACCGAAGTTTGAGTAGGCATTGATACCCCAAGCAAATTTATCATTTACTGGAACGATAAGGTGGATGTTAGGCGCGATTGATGTGTCACCTACATCATCAGTATTATTTACCGGAACTTTGCCACCAACGTAGTTAACGTCGTTGACTTCAATCATTGAAGTGATGCTTTCAAAACCAAGAGATAGCTCAGTTTTATCAAATAGTGCCATTGCTGCAGGGTTACGTGCCATTACTGACGCGTTATCTGCGATTACTGCATCACCAGCAAAAGCACGGCCGATGCCGGTTGCTGATTGTGCGTTAAGTTGGAAACCTGCTGCCATCGCTTGCGAAGACGCCAGTGTAATTGTTACTGCTAAAAGAGACTTTTTAAACAGACGCGTGTTGTTGGTAGTCATTCATTTATTCCTTTATATATCCGCCTCTACAGGGCGATTAATTTGAGCAATTGCTCAATGGTGGCTGATCCTATTCGGAAGTATACGATATACAAATCCGACCATTGGAAATTTTGAGGGTAAAATTATGGAAATGACGCCTATCTGGCACGAAAATGGAGAGAAATGCTGTTTTTTAGAGTTTTAACTCTAGAGGTGTTGGCGTGGTGAATGGTTTTATGGATTATTGATAAGCAAAGCCCAGCAATATCAGTAGTATACTTGCTGGGCCTTTTGTTACGGGGCTTTGAGAGCAAATTAGCTCATTGGTTTGATCATTTTTGTCAGCTTTTCGGCGATTTTAGAGACATCCTCGCCATCTTCCCCTACAAGGATCAAACTGCTGCCATCGATCGGTGTTACCGAGCCTGACATGCCTTTTTCATCAAAGTCGATAGACTTGTCAGTCGGAATGCCAGTTAAAAACAGCGTGACTTTGCCTTTTTCGCCTTGGAAAACCATGTGCATTGCGTTGGATTTGCCAAAACCACAGTGGTTCAGGTAATAGACGTGGTAAGGGAAAGCATCATCAAACTGAAAAGCAAATGGATTCATTTTTGCATTGATCTGCTGCGATGTGACCTGTTCATCGATGTTACTAACAAAGCTCTTCTCATCAACAACATGCTTCATCGCCGTATCAACTAAACTAGCTTGCGCAGGTGAAACGAATGCATTTCCCCAATTCACTTGGCCAACTAATAAACCAGCAACAAATGCCACCGAGGCAGCCATTGCCATTGCTCGTCTCGCAAACGTAGGCCTTACTACTTTGCTTTCTTCGCTTGAGGTCTGATTGAACAGAATACGATCAGCAAGATCGTCTGGCACATCCACATTCAATGCTGAATGGATTTGCTTATCAAGTGATAGTACATCGTCTAAGAAATTACTATTGGCTTCACTATTCGCTGCTGCATCAATAATGTCTTGTGTACGTTGCTTAGGTTCCGACAATACACGACGACGAAATTCCAAATCATCCATTATGTTGCCCCCTCTCTGCCTCTTCTGTATCCAGCATCTCTTTCAACTGATTTCGAGCTCTGAATAAACGTGTCATCACCGTATTTTTGTTAAGATCGAGAATATCGGCGATCTCATCACCACTAAAACCACCAATCACTTGTAAGAAGAGGGGTTCACGGTATTCGATTTCAAGTTTCATGATCTGCGCTTGCAACCATTGGTGTTGATGATGTGGGTCATCACTGATGCTAGCATCGTTACCATGATCGTCGATATCAACCAGATCAAATTGTTTGCGTTCAAAACGTCGAGCATTCTCGCGGCGCAAGATAGTAATCAGCCATGACTTTGCGGCTTTTTCATCTTGTAGGCTATCGAGTGACTTCCATGCACGAAGGCAAGTTTCTTGAACTAAATCTTCGGCAATGCTTTTGTCTTTGCATAGCCAATAGGCATAGCGAAAGAGGTCACGATGATAGGCGCGCACGAGTGCTTCGTATTTTCTTTGTTTGTCCATATCAGAGTTGACCGGACGCTTGGCTGTTTTCTTTCCAAACATTTTTATTATTGACACACGAGCCTCCATAATTGCTCTGCGTATAGCTGTCTTCTATACGTTGTGCTTCGTTATATATGCTGTTTCGTTTTTAGGGCTAACGTCGGCAGGAAGTCGTAAAATCACATTAAAATTGATCTACTTCAAAATTTAAGCCCTCGAAAACGCTATAGTACACCTTGTCGTCTAGTTAGTCATTCGTGGCTAGCATGTTGAGCAAGACGACACTTCCTTTTGAAGGCTGACTTTACTTTCTCCTAATCAGGAAACTGATTATTTCAATTGGCGTTAAGTTAATTGCTTTATATACATTCCGACCACACAGTTTTGTGTGGTTTTTTTTTGCCTTAAGAAAAACATCCCTTACATAGCGATAACAGCTTTGCTTGCAATAGTTTAGTATCTTACGACAACCTTTCCCTCAAAAAGGTTCGCCTGAATGTTCAGTTAGATTTTCAAGCAGTGGGATACTCGTATCACGTTTATTTAAACGCCTGTTTGATTTAATTAACAACTTGTTTACAATGCTTCAGGTCAGACCTCTTAACCTTAAGGAGAAACCATGGGCAAACAGGAAGTCAAAACGCGTTCTGGAGAACGTGTTGCCGTTGTCGCTGGACTACGAACCCCATTCGCTCGTCAGAGCACAGAATTTAGCCAAGTGCCTGCGGTTGACCTAGGCAAAATGGTGGTGAGCGAAATGCTTGCAAGAACTGATGTCGATCCTGCGCTTATCGAACAAGTCGTGTTCGGCCAAGTAGTGCAAATGCCAGAAGCACCGAACATTGCACGTGAAATCGTGCTGGGTACAGGTATGGACATTAATACTGATGCCTACAGTGTGACGCGAGCATGTGCGACTAGCTTCCAAGCTGCAGTCAACGTGACCGAGAGCATTATGGCTGGCACGATTGATGTTGGTATTGCGGGCGGCGCGGATTCTTCTTCTGTATTGCCAATCGGTGTTTCGAAAAAGTTAGCGGCGAATTTATTAGCACTGAGTAAAACGAAAACCATAGGTCAAAAACTGAAGATTCTTAAAACATTTTCAGTCAAAGATTTGATGCCAGTACCACCAGCAGTCGCAGAATACTCGACAGGTTTGTCTATGGGACAAACTGCTGAGCAGATGGCTAAGACACATGGTATTACTCGCGAAGCTCAAGATGCACTTGCTCACCGTTCTCACTCTTTGGCTTCTCAAGCATGGAAAGAAGGCAAGAGTAAAGACGAAGTGATGACGGCATTCCCCGCGCCTTATAAAAAGTACCTAGCAGAAGACAACAACATTCGCCACGACTCGACGGTTGAAGGTTACGCTAAATTGCGCCCTGCATTCGACAGACAATACGGCAGTGTAACAGCAGCCAATGCCACGCCTCTTACCGATGGCGGTGCCGCAGTGATGTTGATGCGCGAAGGAAAAGCGAAAGAGCTAGGCTTAGAAGTGCTTGGTTACATTCGTGGTTACGCGTTCTCAGCGATTGGTGTTGAAACGGATATGCTGATGGGGCCGACGTACGCGACCTCTCAAGTATTGAAGAACACAGGACTAGAATTATCAGACCTAACACTTATCGAGATGCATGAAGCGTTTGCAGCTCAAGTTCTGGCTAACGTCAAAATGTTCGCAAGCGATGAATTTGCTCAGAAGAATCTTGGCCGTGACAAAGCGATCGGAGAGATTGATATGGAGAAGTTCAACGTGCTGGGTAGCTCAATTGCTTACGGACACCCGTTTGCAGCGACTGGCGCGCGTATGATGACTCAGACACTGCGTGAACTTAAACGTCGTGGTGGTGGCCTAGCATTGAATACTGCTTGTGCGGCTGGTGGCTTAGGTGCAGCAATGATCTTGGAGGTGGAATAATGTCTACGACTCTTGATGTGAAAAAAGAAAAGAAAGCAGTCAAAAAAACGGATTCAAAGCCAGTAACTGTATCTAAAAGTGATAAGACGGTTTCAAACGATGAAGCGGTAAAACCGGCGACCGCGTTTTCTTTAACTATCGATGACCAAGATATTGCATGGCTTGCGATCGATGTACCAAACGAAAAAATGAACACGCTACAAGCGGCGTTTGCCGAAGAAATGAAAGCAATCTTCGAGCAACTCAAAGAAAAGCAAAGCCGAGTTAAAGGCTTAATCGTTCATTCATTGAAGCCAGATAATTTTATTGCTGGTGCTGATGTTCGAATGCTTGATGCCTGCAAAACGGCTGATGAAGCACAATCTCTTGCTCGTCAGGGGCAGGAGATGTTCCAAGCACTTTCTGATTTGCCTTATCCTGTTGTTGCAGCGATTCACGGCCCATGTTTAGGTGGTGGCTTAGAGCTGGCACTATCGTGTGATTACCGCGTATGTACTGATTCAGATAAGACTCGCTTAGGTCTGCCAGAAGTCCAACTTGGTCTGTTACCAGGATCTGGTGGTACGCAACGTCTTCCTCGTCTTATCGGTTTACTGCCTTCTCTTGACCTTATTCTTACGGGTAAACAGCTGCGCGCTAAGAAAGCGAAATCGCTAGGTGTCGTGGATGCTTGTGTGCCAGAAACTATCTTGCTGGAAGTGGCTAAGAGCTTTGTTGAAAAGAACTCAGGCGGGAAAAAAGGTAAGCGCTTGGCGTCTAAAAGCCAAGCTTCGGCCAAAGAAAAACTAATTTCACGTACGGGTCTTGGTCGCAAGGTTATTTTTGAACAGGCTTCAAAGAAGACCAATCAGAAAACACGCGGTAATTACCCAGCCGCTGATGCGATTCTTGATGTGATTCGTTATGGCTTAGAGAACGGCTTTGATAAAGGTCTTCAGTACGAAGCGAAGCGTTTCTCTGAATTGGTGATGACCGCAGAATCCAAAGCCCTTCGTTCGATTTTCTTTGCCACCACTGAAATGAAAAAAGAACATGGCGCAGACGCAGAACCAAAAGCGGTTAAGCGTGTTGGTGTGCTAGGTGGCGGTCTAATGGGCGCTGGTATCAGCCACGTCAGTGTTGCTAAAGCGAAAGTACCGGTTCGTATTAAAGATGTGTCTAATGAAGGTGTGCTCAATGCACTTAACTACAATTACAAGTTGTTCGATAAGCAACGTAAACGTCGTATTCTGAGCCGAGCTGGCCTTGAGAGTAAGATGTTACAACTGTCTGGTGGCATCGACTTTACGAGTTTTAACCACACGGATGTGGTGATTGAAGCGGTATTTGAAGATCTCGACCTTAAGCAATCAATGGTTGCAGACATTGAAGCCAATGCCAAGTCAGAGACTATCTTTGCGACCAACACGTCTTCACTGCCAATCCATAAGATTGCAGAGAAGGCGCAGCGACCAGAAAACGTAGTCGGTCTTCACTACTTCAGCCCAGCAGAAAAAATGCCGCTAGTAGAAGTTATTCCTCATGAAACAACGTCAGAAGAGACGATTTCGACGGTTGTTGCATTAGCGAAGAAGCAAGGTAAAACACCGATTGTTGTTAAAGATACGGCTGGCTTCTACGTAAACCGTATTCTTGCTCCATACATGAATGAAGCTGCGCATCTGTTATTGGCAAATGAGCCGATTGAAAAGCTCGACAGCACGTTGCTGGACTTTGGTTTCCCGGTTGGCCCAATTACTTTGTTAGACGAAGTCGGTGTTGATATCGGTGCGAAGATCATCCCGATTCTAGTTAATGAATTAGGCGAACGTTTCCAAGGCCCTGATGTGTTCGACATTCTTTTGAATGACAACCGTAAAGGCCGTAAGAGTGGCAAAGGTTTCTACACTTACAAAGGTAAAAAGAAGGAAGTCGATAAGTCAGTATACAAACTGCTTAAACTGCAACCTGAACCTAAGCTAAGCGACAACGACATCGCAATGCGTTGTGTGTTACCGATGCTCAACGAAGCGGTTCGTTGTTTGGATGATGGCATTATCCGTAGCCCGCGAGATGGCGATATTGGTGCTATTTTCGGTATCGGCTTCCCGCCATTCCTAGGTGGTCCGTTCCGTTATATGGATCAAATTGGTATTAAGTCACTGGTAGAGATGATGAATGATTTCGCTAAGAAGTACGGTGATCGTTTTGCGCCATGTGATGGCCTACTGACACGTGCTGGGTTGGATGAGTCTTTCTACAAGTAACGCTTTTTATTAGTAATTTTCTAGCACTTTGATTATAAAGCTCGTATCAAGCAATTGATGCGGGCTTCATTTTTATGGGAGTATGCAAAAGAAAGGAGATTCCCGATTCAGTCGTTCCTCCTTCTCGGGAATGACGATTGAGATTTAAAAAGTAAGTTATTGTGTTGATTAGGAAGATGGTCAACACACCTCAATTAAAACTACCGTCATCTCCTAAAGCGACGAAGGAGCGTAATAGGAGATCTGCTCTTGTGCTGCACCCAATAAAAAAGGTTGATGCTTTCACATCAACCTTCTGATCTTTTTACTAACAACGACTAACCAAGCTCACAGTCTTTAGGGCGCAGCTGAAACTCATCAATTGAGCCAATCTCAACACCTGCCGACAACTTCTCTTCTTCATTATGAGCATTGCCGTGCGCATGCATAATCAGACGATTCGCTGTACGAGGTTTTAGTTGGCTAACCACAAAGCGCATCATGTCTGAGCGAGTCAGACCTTTGAGCTCTTCTAACACGCGATCCCTCTGATTGAATTCCAAATCCTTATTGCCTATCGCAACCCATAAGCGTTGAGCACGACCACGCAAGGTGGTATCTGGCGTTGAAATTTGATTCCAAAGACCGCGTTTACTGCTGTGCCATTGATAGTCGTTAAGCTCTAGCAATACCATGTAAAAGGCATTGAGGAACTCGTCTATTGAAGCCAACAGATCTGCTGGGGCTGCATTAGGCGATTGCACATACAACACAATACCTGGGTGTCGGTTAAGCGGCATATTACCAGTGCCGACCATATAACCTAGCTGCTGCTTGGTACGAATCTCGTGGAAGAAAGTGGCTGACATCAAGTGGTTGGCCAATGAATACAGCGCAATATTTGTAGGTGATATATCTGAACATTGGTAGTAAACCACGATGGCTGAATCATCTTGATTACACACCACTTCGCGTTGGAAACTACCGTTATCACCCAGCATGATTAAAGGGCGCAGTGACTCTTCGTAAGCCTGATCTTGAACACGCAATGCATCTTTTAGCGTTTCAGCCATCTTGTTCGCATCGGCTTTTTTCCAGTCACCATACACAAACATTTCGACATGCAGTTCGGCCAAAATAGCTTGAACAAAAGAAGAAAGCTCGTCGACTTCTATTGTTTCCAGCGCTTCAATTAAAACGGAATAGGGCGGGTTGTTTGGCTGTAAGATTCCCGTCATCGCATTGAACAGCTGAGAAATAGGACGGTCTTGCGATGCGTTATTCCAGTTTCTGAGCAATTGATGCTTAATCGTTTCGAATCGTGTTGAACTAAAGTCGCGTGCTTGGAAACGTTCAAGAATCATATTGAGCAGTTGTGGCTGTTTCTCGCTGAATCCAGATAATGTGAGTGTTACACCACCTTGATGGGTATACATGTTGTAGCCCATACCAGCAATCTCAGCTTGATACGTATCTTTTTCAAGCGAGTCTAAGAACATCTCTACACACAAGCGTGTTTTAACGATGTTTCTCGGGGTGGCAACTGAGTGTGGGCTATCTATAGCGATATACACCACACCTTTTGGCACTCGAAATTGATGGTCTTGAAGGTGCCATAACTTAAAGCCGTCCAGCTCTTCTAACAGTTGTGGGTGCTTAGCGTCACCTTCGAGCTCAGCAGGGTCTAAGTCATAGCAAATAAACGGGTTTTTACTTGGGAGCTCAAACTGCCAGCCGGGGTTGATGCATGTAAAGCATTGAATTTGCTCAGCGCTAAATGGTGTGAGCGAATAGGGCGTAAAGTACCATTTCGCTTCTCTGTCATATTCGAATCCTTGAGCAACAACGGTGACCCGCATGTTGTCGACGGTTAAGTAAGGAAGCAGAGAACGTTGTAACTCTTCGTCGAAGTGCGACATTTTGTAATCGCCATACACCACATCTTGCTCTTGGTAATGCTGCATGTTGATAACGAGATGGCTGACGACATCAAGTGGTCTTGAGGGCTCTTGAAAGCGGAAGGCTGATTCCAAAACAGCCCGTTTTTCGAGGTAACGCCACTCTTCAATACCTTGTTGTTCAATCAACTTAATGTACTGGAACACCGCTTGGATGATGTTATCGGTTTTGGTTAAACCTTCGATGGTTAATGAGCAACTGACTGTGAAATCACGATAGTTACTGCCACTTGCGCCGCCACCTGCTGAGAGGGAAGTAATCCAGCCTTTCTCTTTGAGTTGCATCATCAAACTGCCTTCGCCTTCGTAACCGATAAGGTGTGCAAAGAACGATAATGGTTTAATACCGTAGTGTTCATCCATGCTTGGCATTGGGAAGGTTAAGATAAGTTTGCGCACTTCTTTGATCGGTTTAACGTGTACTTGTACACCCGTGCTTAATTCGCCAACAATCGGTACTTCAACCTTCTTGCCTTGTAGTTTGTGGTTGGTGATCGAGCTAAAACGCTCTTCAACCCAGCTTTGCATCTCGTCCAGTGATTGATTGCCAGACAGCGTCAGTGTCATTAAGTCTGAAGAGTACTGCTGCTGGTGGAAAGCTAAGATCTCTTGTCGAATCGTCTCGCCGTTTCGGTCACCCAACGTATCGATATTACCGACAGAAAACTTCGAGAATGGGTGATTGTTATTCACCAACTCTTTGGTCACTTGGTACAATCGTCGCGAGTCGTCGTTGAGTTTCATTTTATACTCTGAATCAACGGCTTGGCGTTCTTTGTCTAAGGCTTCTTCGTTGAACAGGGGGGCGGTAAAAAATTGGCTGAAGCGATCGAGTGCATTTTCAAAGGCATTCAATTCAACATCAAAAAAGAAGCAGGTGTGTTCGGTTCCTGTCCAAGCGTTGTTGCTACCACCATGCTGGCTGATAAAACTTTGGAACTCTCCGACCTTTGGATACTTTTCAGTTCCCAAAAATAGCATATGCTCTAAGTAGTGAGCTAAACCCTCTCGGTCTGTAGGGTCATCAAAATGCCCGACATTAACGGCGAGTGCGGCTGCAGCTTTTTGAGCGTTCTGATCGTGAACTAACAGTACTCTCAACCCGTTATCTAATGTTACGTAACGGTATTGATGTTCATCATTAGGGCTTAAATGCACAGATGCATCTCCAGAGAAGGTGGTTTTTAAATTATGTACGCGATGATTTCAGGTGCAAACCTCGCGATCATATTTTGGGATATGAAGTGCTTTTTGGCGACTTCTAAATCACTTTTATCGATTTTTATCAGTGATTTATTTTCTTTTAATAAGATTGTTAAGAAAGTCGAACTCTTTAGCAAGTGACTTGATATAATTATTTATATAGACTGCGGTTTCTCTAGTTTGAGAGCCAAACGCTAAGTAGCGTATCGCTGATATGGGATATATCGACTTTCGAAATGTTACGTAGACAGGACTGAACATGAAAATATTCATAATGCGCCACGGTGAAGCAGAACATTTTGCTAACTCGGATGCAGAACGTGCGTTAACGAAGCGCGGTAAAATGGCGTCTCTTGCGGTAGCTCAAGCTGCAAATGAGCAAGGGTTTAGCCAGTTCGATAAAGTGCTTGTGAGCCCATACTTGAGGGCACAAGAAACGTGGTTAGAAATCTCTCAAGCGTTTTCTGGAAAGAAAGTAGAAACCTGTGATGACATTACGCCTTACGGAATGTCTGACGATGTGTTTGATTTGACCATAGCAATGGCTGAAGTAGAAAAGCTAGAGACCATTTTATTTGTTTCTCATTTACCTCTAGTGGGCTATTTAACGGCTGAATTTGCGACGGGCATGGCGCCACCTATGTTCCCAACCTCAGGGCTCGCGTGTATTGAATTCGACCTTGAAAAACAAAAAGGCGAGTTGCTTTGGAACATTAATCCATAGCTGAGACCGTTTTCTCAAGATAAATTTAAGGGCACCTCATGATTATTGAGATGCCCTTTGTTGTTTCTAACGGATTATTTCGACCAAACGACAAGGTGCTGGACGTACTTTTTAGAATAAAGAGCAAGTCGATGGCTATTTATCTGGGATAGCAAGTAAAACCAGTAGCGCCCCATGGCCACCGAACTCTAAAGGTGCTTGGTGAAAAGCCATCACATCTGGGTGCTGTGCTAACCACAAAGGCACTTTCTGTTTAAGGATGTGTTTACCAATGCCGTGCTGTACACAGGCACAAGCTACGCTCTCTTTCACGCAGTGCGCAATCATCGCGCCAAGTTCACGTTTGGCTTCTTGTTGAGTCATACCGTGCATATCAAGATACACATCCGGTACATAGACACCACGACGTAAGCGCTTCACCTCATATTTAGAGACATCATCGCGCGCATAACGTGTAGGCCCCTCTTCGCTAAGATGCGGAATGAACTCATCCGAGAAATAAAACTCGCTGTCACTGGCTTGTCTTGCCGTTCGAGTAATTTCTTTTTGCTTGGCATTTCTTTTTGGCTGCTGGACTATGGTATCCTGTTGCAACTTTTTAACGCCCTTTACTGCATCGTTGAACAGGGCGAAATCGTCATCGAAGTCGGTGTCTTTTTTGCTCATCAGGTTATGAATTCTAATTAGAAACGTAATTAGCAGTATTGTAGCGCTTTTCGGAGACAATTTTGGATAAGATTTTTGTAGAAGAAGCGGTATCAGAACTACACACGCTTCAAGATGTGATTCGTTGGACTGTTAGTCGCTTTAACGCAGCGGGCCTATTTTATGGTCACGGCACTGATAACGCGTGGGATGAGGCGGTACAACTAATTTTACCTACTCTTTATCTACCGATTGATGTTCCTTCGCATGTGATGAACTCTCGTCTAACAAGTAGCGAACGTCTGCGTATTGTTGAGCGCGTAATCAAGCGTATCAATGAGCGTACACCAACGGCTTACTTAACTAATAAAGCTTGGTTCTGTGGCCTTGAGTTCTTCGTTGATGAGCGCGTTCTTGTGCCTCGCTCTCCAATTGGTGAGCTGATCGAAGCTCAATTCCAACCTTGGTTAATTGAAGAGCCAACTCGCATCATGGATATGTGTACGGGTAGTGGTTGTATTGCTATTGCTTGTGCTCATGCATTCCCTGACGCAGAAGTAGATGCGATTGATATCTCTACAGACGCACTGCAAGTTGCAGAGCAGAACGTTCAAGATCACGGCATGGAGCAGCAAGTGTTCCCAATCCGTTCAGATCTTTTCCGTGACTTGCCAAAAGAGAAATACAACCTGATCGTATCTAACCCACCTTACGTGGACGAAGAAGATATGAACAGCCTGCCAGATGAGTTTACTCACGAGCCAGAACTTGGCCTAGCAGCGGGTACTGACGGACTTAAATTGGTTCGCCGTATCTTGGCAAACGCACCAGACTACCTAACTGATGATGGTATTCTGATCTGTGAAGTGGGCAACTCAATGGTTCACATGATGGATCAGTACCCAGAGATTCCATTCACTTGGATTGAATTCTCTAACGGTGGTCATGGCGTATTCATGATCACTCGTGAGCAGCTTGTTGCTTGCGCGGATGAGTTCTCTATCTACAAAGACTAGGTTACTGTTAGTCGTTAGCTTAGGGATTTGGCTTAGAGATTTAGCTTAGAGATTAGGCTGGAAACTTAAGGTTAGAACCTGATAAGACGTTCTATTTGAAACGTTTGAATTTAAACGCCATGCAGTAATGCATGGCGTTTTTTATTGCCGAAATTTAATGGATAAGTAAGCAACACAGAGTGAACGTGCTCAATATTTAGTTGCTTAATATGAATAGCTATCACATATTGGTGCTCAATATTTAGTCGTTTTAGTGAGTTAAGGAGAATTCGCGATGACCTTTGATACATGGATTTATTATTTGCTAGCGGTGTTGATCTTAACGGCATCACCAGGGCCAAGCTCTTTGTTGTGTATGACTAAGGGTGTGCAATCTGGCTTTAAGTTATCGATATTTACCGCCTTGGGTAGCGTGACTGCCATTACCGGAATCTTAACGTTATCGTTTACCGGTTTAGGGGTGATTATTGCTTCGTCAGAAGTGGTGTTTAATATCATTAAGTGGACGGGTGCTGCTTACCTTATTTATCTCGGTTGGAAGTCGCTACGGTCGAGTCAGCAAGATTATGACAAGCTATCGAATCAACAAGCAGGCTCTCAACCTGTTAAAGAAAGCGCTGCACAGCATTATGTCAGTGGCTTTATTGTTGGTGCGAGTAACCCAAAAGCTATCCTGTTCTTTACCGCACTTTTTCCTCAGTTTATTGACCCATCGATAGCGCTATTTCCTCAATTTGTGGTGTTCGCTTTGACCTTCGTTGTGATGGAATTATCTTGGTTACTGGTTTATGCCTACCTAGGTGCGAAATCATCAAATTGGTTGTTTGCTAAAGGTAGAGCCAAGGTTTTTAATCGTGTGACTGGTGGTGTCTTTATCGGTGCTGGGGCGCTGCTTTCTACTACAAGCAGAGCGTAATTTTCAATTTATCAAAGGCCTGAATAGTTACAGAAAATTATTCAGGCTGTAATAAAAGGTTAATATTAATATGCTTGCTGATATCGGCATAAAGTCGATATATTGGTGTTACACTATCACATTCTCAGGAGAGATATATGCAGCATCAAGAAATGATTCAACACAGTAATTTTGGCGTAATCAGTCGTACTTGGATTTTCTCTACCCTTTCTCTTCTGGGTATTCTTGCTCTAATGTAGTCAGCTTCATGGCTCTATATTTTCAGTTTTATTATGAATATACTTTTCAAAAAGTCTTCAAAGTTAGAACTCTTACACTCGTAAATGTGGCTTTTCTCATCAGGCTAGCCACTTAACCTTTTCTTAGCTGTACCTTCCTCTCAGTAACCTTTTCTCTGAATAATCTTTTTGTCTCATTACCCCCTTTATCTCAATAGACTCACTGCATAACCTGATCTGAAGTTGTTATCAAACTGTGATAATCTTAAGTTATCTTTTATCTACAGTGTATCTCTCATGTCTGTCTGGGATTCTATTTCATTTAACAATCGATTTACGGCATTACCTCGATTGTTCTATACCCCAATTCAACCTACACCGCTAAACAATGTTCAATGGCTCGCATGGAACCATAACCTTGCGGATGAACTCGGCTTTCCGTCATTTGAATGCACTTCCGAGGAATTGCTTGAGACGTTATCGGGCAATGTTGAACCTGAGCAATTTTCGCCAGTAGCAATGAAATACGCAGGCCACCAGTTTGGCTCTTATAACCCTGATTTAGGTGATGGAAGAGGGCTGTTATTAGCTCAAGTTGTCGCGAAAAGTGGTGAAACGTTCGACTTACACCTTAAAGGTGCGGGTAAAACTCCCTATTCTCGTATGGGCGATGGTCGTGCTGTTATTCGATCAACGGTTCGTGAGTATCTATGTAGCGAAGCGATGGCGGGGCTTAATATCCCAACTACTCGCGCATTGGCGATGATGACTAGCGACACACCCGTTTATCGAGAGAAGCAAGAGTGGGGCGCATTGCTGGTGCGTGCTGCTGAGTCACACATCCGTTTCGGTCACTTTGAACATCTGTTTTATACCAATCAGTTGGCAGAACATAAATTATTGGCCGATAAAGTCATCGAATGGCACTTCCCGGAATGCCTCGATGACGACAAACCCTACGCTGCTATGTTTAATCAGATTGTTGATCGCACTGCGGAAATGGTCGCGCTGTGGCAAGCGAATGGTTTTGCTCATGGGGTGATGAACACCGATAACATGTCGATCATAGGGCAAACCTTCGATTATGGCCCGTTCGCCTTCTTAGATGAATATGACCCTCGCTTGATCTGTAATCACTCGGATTACCAAGGTCGTTATGCTTTCAATCAACAGCCTAGAATTGGATTGTGGAACCTATCGGCACTGGCGCACTCACTTTCGCCGCTGGTGGATAAAGCCGATTTAGAGGTCGCGTTAGAACAGTACGAACCACAAATGAACGGTTATTTCAGTCAGCTGATGCGCCGTAAGTTAGGATTGCTTTCGAAACACGAAGGTGACAGTCGCTTGTTTGAATCGTTGTTCGAACTGATGTCACAAAACAAAGTCGACTACCCAAGATTCTTTAGAACGTTGTCGAACCTAGATACATTGTCGCCGCAAGACGTGATTGATTTGGTTATCGACCGCGAGGCCGCAAAGCTATGGGTGAATAACTACTTGCAACGCTGTGAACTGGAAGAGAGTTCAGTGGCCGATCGCTGTAATAAGATGCGACAAGTAAACCCGAAATACATCCTCAGAAACTACCTAGCCCAGCTTGCGATAGATAAAGCTGAGCGCGGTGATAGCAGCGATATTGATGCACTAATGGTGGTGCTGGCAGACCCTTTTTCGGAACATCCTGACTACGAACATCTTGCTGCCTTGCCGCCTGAGTGGGGCAAAGCCATGGAAATCAGCTGCTCCTCTTAACCTCCTATGATTCTTTGAGTCGCTAAGTACAGGTAGAGGTCACTAAGATGTGATCTTTATCTGTTTGTTTGTCTAACTTTACAAACATGTCAATAATCAAATAATCGGCCAGCCTATACACTATGTGAATAAGTTGTAAATTTAATAGGTTTGGGCGATGCCAACAAATACTCGCATTCTCGTGGTGGATGATGATCAAGAAATCTGCGAGCTGCTGGAAGAGTACCTCACAAAATCAGGTTTCGATGTCTCTTCTGTGGGAGACGGTGTTGAATTAGAAAACCACCTGCAAAACCAAGGTTATCCCGACCTGATTCTGCTCGATGTGATGCTCCCCGGTGACGACGGTTTTACCTTGTGTCAGCGAGTACGAAAGCAATCCAATGTGCCTATCATTATGCTGACAGCGGTATCGGATGAAACCGATCAGATTATCGGCTTAGAAATTGGTGCAGATGATTACATCGCGAAGCCGTTTAGTCCTCGTCAGTTAATGGCTCGAATCAAAGCGCTATTACGCCGTGTACAAGTGGTGGACGACAAGCCAAGTGATGCATTGCCAAAGCAGATTATTTTTGGTGATTGGACGCTCGATACGCTCGCGCACCGAATCTATCACAACGAAAACTCAGAAGAGATGGACTTGTCGGGCAGTGACTTTTCTTTGTTGATGTTGTTCTTAACTCGTCCTAACGAAGTTCTCGACCGTGACACAATATCTTTCGCTACCAGAGGCCGTGAAGCGCTGCCTTTTGAACGTGGCATTGACGTACAGCTTAGCCGCCTGAGAAGCCGATTGGGCGACAGTGGTAAATATCCTCACTACATCAAAACCATGCGCGGTAATGGCTACATTCTTGCTGTGCCGGTTCAGTATGAACACTAAGTATGACCTACTGTTAATCAAGTAACGCTAATAAAGTATTTCCAATGAAGTATTCTGGATGAAATATCTCGTATGAACTGGATGAGTTGGTTGAAACCAAATTCGTTAGTCGCAAGAACCTTATTGTTGACGCTGTTAGCCGTGGTAATAGCTCAAGGCATCGCAACGTCTATATGGTATAGCGAATCAAAACACAAAGAGCTGGAAGGAATTCGTTCTGCCTCGTCGAGCATGGCGAACATGTTTGCTTCAACGGTGACTTTTTTCCAATCTCTACCCGTTAAATATCGTCATATCGTGCTGGATCAAATACGGAATATGGGCGGTACGCGCTTCTTCGTTTCTTTCAATAAAGAGGCTTTGATTGTCGAACCGATCCCCGATACCCGTTTAAAAACAGCCTCGATTGAAGCGATAGAAAGTGTTTTGAGTAGCAAACTCAATAAAGTGGCGTCAGTGCGGGTAGATTTTTCTCGACCTGAACACCTTCGCTTGCTTAAAAACGACATCTACTTAAGCGATCTCCCGCGATCTTGGGCACATCATACTTTAACGTTAGAACCGCTGAATCCACCAATTCTGGTTGTTCAAATAGAATTAACCAGCCACGAATGGGTTTATATCGCTGCGTTGTTGCCAGCGCCATATGTAAAACTCGACGATACGATTCTCGGTCGTGAGCAAGTAATTTTCTTAGTTTCCTCGACACTCATTCTATTGGTTTTGACTTATTTGATGATTCGTCGTCAAGTGCGTCCTCTTAAAAAGTTAGCAAGAGCGGCTAATGAGATGAGCATGGATATTCAGCAGCCTCCGCTTAACGAAGAAGGAGCAACGGAACTGGTCACTGCCACTCGAGCCTTTAATCGCATGCAGCAACGGATTCGTCGCTATGTTGCCGACCGAGAGCACCTTTTCTCTGCGATCTCCCATGACTTAAAGACACCAATCACACGTCTTAGATTGCGTGCAGAGTTGTTGGAGAGTGAAGTAAAGAAAGACAAATTTAATAAAGATCTCGATGAGCTTGAGATGATGGTTAAAGGTGCTTTGCAAGCGGTAAGAGACACCGATCTACACGAGAATAATGCCATTATTGACCTCAACGAAATGGTACTTTCTGTGCTTGAATCTCATAACCAGTATCAGACAAAAGTTGAGTTCGAGCCGGTCGTCATTGAGCCACTAGTCGCGAAACCACTGGCGATTAAGCGTGTACTGACCAACTTAATTGACAACGCGGTTAAGTATGGTTCATCAGCTGTCGTGGAAGTTAGTGGTGATGAGCTTTGGGTTGTCGTGACTATTCAAGACCGTGGGAATGGCATTCCTGAAGACAAGTTAGAGATGGTTTTTGAACCCTATTTTAGGCTAGCAACGGATGATCAAGGACACGGACTTGGCCTCGGGATCTGCCGAAATATCCTGCACGGACACGGTGGAGATCTCATTATTCGCAACTCCTCTCAAGGTGGCTTGGAAGTCAAAGTCTATATCCCAACAGGCTTAGAAGTGTAGTGTAACAATCTTGTTACATTGGGCTTACCTTTTGTTTCAATCTTACCAGTCAGAATAAGTAGACTCTTTAATGAACCGGACGTCGAGTCCGCTAAACATGGAAGATAATAATGAAAATCAATAAAACCCTACTTACTCTATCTCTTCTTGCTGCCTCAACATTTTCTCAAGCTGGTGAAGTGGAAGTGCTCCACTGGTGGACTGCCGGTGGCGAAGCGAAATCCGCTGCCGTACTGAAAGAGATGATTGAACAACAAGGCCATACTTGGAAAGACTTCGCAGTTGCTGGTGGCGGCGGTGAAAGTGCGATGACTGTTTTGAAAACGCGAGCAGTATCGGGCAATCCACCTTCTGCAGCGCAGATTAAAGGTCATGATATTCAGGAGTGGGGTGGTTTAGGTTTTCTAACGTCTCTCGATGCGACTGCTAAACAAGAACAATGGGATGAACTACTTCCAGAAGTAGTGACTAAAGTGATGAAGTGGGATGGTGAATATGTGGCAGTTCCTGTCAACGTTCACCGTGTTAACTGGCTTTGGGCAAACCCTGTTGTTTTAGAAAAATCGGGTGTGACAGTTCCAACAACATTAGATGAGTTCTTTGTTGCTGCAGACAAGATTAAAGCGGCTGGCTTCATTCCATTAGCTCACGGTGGTCAGCCTTGGCAAGACGCGACCGTATTCGAAGCCGTGGCACTTGATGTACTAGGCAGTGAAGACTACAACAAAGCGTTCGTTGATCTTGATATGGACGTATTATCTGGCGACAAAATGGTGGAAGTGTTCACCAAGTTCAAAAAGATGCGTGATTACATCGACAGCAACTCTCCTGGTCGTGATTGGAATGTAGCAACCTCAATGGTTATCAATGGTGAAGCAGCGATGCAGATCATGGGTGACTGGGCGAAAGGTGAATTTACTGCGGCAGGCAAAGTGCCGGGTAAAGATTACATCTGTGCACCAGCTCCAGGTACTGCCGGCCAATTTACTTTCAATATCGATAGCTTTGCGTTCTTTGAGTTAAGCGACCAAGAGAACCAAAAAGCGCAGCAAGACCTAGCGAAAACCATTCTTACCAAAGATTTCCAAGAAGTCTTCAACCTTAACAAAGGTTCTATCCCTGTACGTCTAGATATGGACATGTCTAAATTCGACCAATGTGCGTTGGATTCAATGGCTACCTTCAAAGCGAGTGCTGAATCGGGCGATCTTGTTCCGAGTATGGCTCATGGCCTAGCGACAACAAGCTATGCTCAAGGCGCTATCTATGACGTAGTGACCAACTTCTTCAACGAGAAAGATGCCGATCCTAAACAAGCGGCAGCTAAGTTAGCAAAAGCAGTGAAAGCGGCTATCTAATCTAACTTGATAAGTGACACACAACGCACGTGAGTGACGGGCTGTGTTGCTTTATCGAACCCCCAGGGTGGGTAGGCTCGTAGGGAGCCTATCTGCTCTTCACTCCCAATTCTGATATGCGTGATGCTGATGTGGTGCCGAAAGGTAAGCCATTGGCTCGATTGTGCAACAAGGATAAGTTATGGAGCATGTTTTGACTGAGTCGACTCCAAAACCCACAAGGAGCCAGCCTGCACCGAAACCGAGTTTTGCTGACAGGTTGCAACATTGGTTACCTAAAATTGTACTGGCGCCGACTGCGTTAGTGACCGTGGTGTGTATCTACGGCTACATATTTTGGACGGCAGCGTTGTCGTTCACCAACTCTCGATTTCTGCCGAGCTTTAATTTCGTTGGTTTAACCCAATATGAAAAGCTGATGGATAACGATCGCTGGATTACCTCAATCACCAACCTCGGTGTGTTTGGTTTTCTATTTATGGCGATTGCCATCTTGCTTGGTGTTGGTTTAGCGGTATTGCTTGACCAGAACATCCGTCAAGAAGGGGCGATTCGTACCATCTATCTCTACCCAATGGCGTTGTCATTCATTGTGACGGGTACGGCGTGGAAATGGATTCTTAATCCGGGTCTTGGCATTGAAAAACTGATGCAAGATTGGGGATTTACTGACTTCAAATTTGACTGGCTAGTCGACTCCGAAATGTCGGTGTATACCTTGGTTATCGCGGCACTTTGGCAGTCTTCAGGGTTTGTGATGGCGATGTTCTTAGCAGGTCTGCGTGGCATCGATTCTTCAATCATCAAAGCGGCGCAAATTGATGGGGCAAGCTTACCTACCATCTATCTCAAAATCATTCTGCCTTGTTTGCGCCCTGTGGTCTTCAGTGCGGTGATCATTACTTCTCACATTGCGATTAAGAGCTTCGACCTTGTGACGGCAATGACAGCGGGTGGCCCCGGTTATTCATCGGATCTTCCTGCGCTATTCATGTACGCACACTCTTTTACTCGCGGACAAATTGGCCTTGGTGCTGCCAGTGCCATGATGATGCTTGCTGGTATCTTAGCGATTCTCGTGCCTTATCTTTACTCTGAACTTAGGGAGAAAAAGTCATGATGAATAACATCAATTTTGCTCGAATCTTTATTTATTCAGCACTGCTTTTCTTCTGCTTGGTGTATTTGATGCCATTGTTCGTCATGGCGCTGACGTCATTCAAAACCTTGCCAGACATAAAGGCAGGTAACTTGATGAGCTTACCGAAAGAGTGGGTGTTTGACGCTTGGTATAAAGCGTGGGACACCGCTTGTACGGGCGTGAAATGTGAAGGCATCAAAGGTTACTTCTGGAACTCTTTCCAAATGGTGATTCCTGCGGTTGCGATTTCAACATTACTCGGTGCATTCAATGGTTATGTCGTGACGAAATGGCAATTTAGAGGTTCAAACCTGTTCTTTAGCTTGTTGTTGTTTGGCTGCTTTATTCCATTCCAAGTGGTGTTGCTTCCAATGGCAACCATGTTAGGAAAAATGGGTTTGGCGAACACAACTATCGGCTTGGTGATTGTGCACGTTATCTACGGCATGGCGTTTACTACTCTGTTTTTCCGTAACTTCTACATCTCGATTCCTGATGAATTGATCAAAGCGGCAAAACTGGATGGCGCAGGCTTCTTTACCATTTTCTTTAAGATCTTATTACCGATCTCTACACCTATCATCATGGTGACAGTGATCTGGCAGTTCACCGCAATCTGGAATGATTTCTTATTCGGGGTAGTGTACTCAGGCTCAGAGACACAGCCGATTACCGTGGCATTAAATAACCTAGTCAACACCAGCACTGGCGTTAAAGAATATAACGTCGATATGGCTGCCGCGATCATCGCCGCACTGCCAACGCTGTTGGTGTATGTCTTTGCAGGAAAATATTTTGTTCGTGGCCTAACGGCAGGATCAGTAAAAGGATAATTACTCATGGCAACATTAGATTTAAAACAGATCCGTAAAACCTATCGCAACGCGGACAACGAAACGTTAAAGGGCATCGACATCAGTATCGATTCGGGGGAATTTTTGATACTTGTCGGCCCTTCGGGGTGTGGGAAATCCACCTTGATGAACACCATCGCTGGGCTAGAGAATATTAGCTCGGGTGAGATTGTAATTGATGGCATAGACGTGGCGCAGGTTGAACCTAAAGATCGCGATATCGCGATGGTATTCCAGTCGTACGCGCTTTATCCAAACATGACGGTACGCGGCAATATCGCTTTCGGTTTGAAGATCCGCAAGATGCCGCAGCAAGAGATTGATGCTGAGGTAAATCGAGTGGCAGAAATGCTGCAAATCGAACAACTGCTTGATCGCAAACCGTCGCAACTTTCTGGTGGTCAGCGTCAACGTGTCGCGATGGGACGCGCTCTAGCTCGTCGTCCTAAGCTGTATCTATTTGATGAGCCGCTTTCAAACTTGGATGCCAAGTTGCGTGTTGAGATGCGTCATCAGATAAAGCGTCTGCACCAGAAGCTGAATACCACGATTGTTTATGTAACCCATGATCAGATCGAAGCGATGACTCTCGCTGATCGCATCGCAGTAATGAAAGACGGTGAACTGCAGCAGTTAGGCACACCGCAAGAGATCTATACCAAGCCAAACAATATGTTCGTAGCGGGCTTTATGGGCTCACCATCAATGAACTTCATTAAGACCATGGTGGATTTGGACGACGATCAGAATCCGATCATCAAAGTAACTGGCACGGCGGAGCAAGAACACCACATTCGATTGCCTCAGAGTATGCGTGACCAAGATGGCAAAGAGTTGGTGATTGGGTTGCGTCCAGAACACATCACTGAGCAAGAAGGTGATGATGTGTCGGCAACTACAAAGCTAGATCTGCAATTGGAAGTGTTGGAGCCAACAGGGCCAGATACCATCGCAATGGTTAAAGTGAACGACCAAGAAGTCGCGTGTCGTTTGTCACCAGAGTTTGAAGTGTCGGTTGGGCAAATGGCACCGCTTCATTTTGACTTATCAAAGGCGGTATTCTTCGATGCTCAGACTGAAGCGAGAATCGACTTTTAACTTCTAGTTGCTGAGTTAGTTTAACAATCAAAGTTCATGTCTAAATCAAAGGCAGTATCACCAACTACTAATAAGTAATGTGATGCTGCCTTTTTCGTTGTCTATACTTGCTTTTTATCCCTTATAAAAACAGAGGGATAAACGATATATATGCTTCTACTGCAATAATATCGTGATTTAGTATCCCTTAGCTCTATAAAGCTGACGTAGAAACGCGTAGGATCACACTACTTTAGATCAAATACTAGGTTGCACCTTGGTGCATAAACAGAAGAATACATGAAACTAACAGCAAAACCAGCGGCGAATAACGCTTTACTTATTTCTATTACGACACCGGATTTTAAAGGTGACGAAGCAAAAGAGTCTCTTGCCGAACTTGCTCGCTTAGTGACAACCCTAGGGTTTAAAGTAGTCGGTACGCAATCGCAACACCACAGTTCATCTCAAAGACAGAATGTGCTGGGTGCCGGTAAGCTTGCTGAAATTGCACACCTAACTGGTTATCAAGGCTCTATTGAAGAAGCAGAAGATGAAGATTTTATTGATGAGTCGTTTGATTTTAGTTCTGAAATCGATGAGCTAGATTTTGATGATCTTCCAACGGGCAACTTCCAATACGGTGCCGCTGATGTTGTGGTATTTGACTGTGATTTAAGTCCATCTCAAATGCGTACTGTTGAGGCGAGTTTGGGTGTGGAAGTATTTGACCGTACTGGCATCATCATCGAAATCTTCAGCCGCCACGCTCGTACTCGTACTGCTCGTCTGCAAGTTGATATCGCTCGTCTAAACTACTTAGTGCCACGACTTCGTGAAACGGCTGAGGGCGATAAAGAGCGCCAAATGGGTCAGGGCGCCGGTGAAACTTCACTAGAGCTAGACCGTCGTAACGTACGTGACCAAATTGCTGCGCTTAAGCGTGAGCTAGTAAGCGTACAAGATGAAATGAAGACCCGACGTACAAGGCGCGCGGAGCTTTTCACTGTTGCTTTAGTTGGCTACACCAATGCCGGTAAATCTTCGATGATGCGAGCAATGACCGCAACCGAAGTAGTGGGTGAAGATAAACTGTTCGCAACGCTAGATACGACGGTTCGTGCGCTTCAGCCAATTACTCAACCGCGTATCCTTGTTTCAGATACGGTGGGTTTCATCAAGAAATTGCCACACGATCTGGTTGCTTCATTCCACTCAACGCTAGCAGAAGCGCATGATGCTTCATTGCTGCTTTATGTCGTTGATGCTTCTGACGTTTCATTCCGCGCACAACTTGATGTGGTACACGACGTATTAGCTCAAGTGGGTGTAGAAGGCAGCGAAAAACTATTAGTTCTGAATAAGTGCGATAGATTGACTGAAGAGCAGCAATTAGAGCTGATCGAAGAATTCCCAGATGCGATGCTAACGTCGACTCGAGATCCTCTGGATATCACGAAACTGCACAAGTACATCGTTGGTGTTGCTGAAGAAGGCATGATCGAAGAAGAGATCACGATTCCTTATTCTGGACAAGGCATCATCGGTGAGATTCGCTCAAACATGAGTGTGGTTAAAGAAGAGTACGATTACGAGTGCATTAAGTTGACTGTTCGCTCTAGTGAAATTGACTTAGCTCGACTGAAAAAGCGTATGCAGAATTCTTAATCTTTTATAGCGTTTAGACACAAGTTAAAATACCAAAAAAGAGAGCCTAGGCTCTCTTTTTTATTGAATCGTGATAAGCGCCGCTTGAGCTCTGCTTATCGGTCTTCTTCTGGAAGTTTGACGTTCAGCTCTAATACTGAGATGTCGTCATCTTTGTGTTCGAAAGTCAGATCAACCATTGATGGGTCGACGTCAACGTACTTCGCAATACACTTCAAGATGTCTTCTTTTAGTTGCGGCAGATAAGACGGCGCTGGGTCGTCATGGCTGCGTCGCTCGGCAACAATGATCTGCAAACGCTCTTTAGCTAGGTTTGCGGTTGTCTTTTTTTGTGGTCTAAAAAACTCTAGTAATGACATTGCGAATTAGCCCCCGAACAGTCTTTTGAAGATGCCTTTCTTCTGTTCCGTTAAGAAACGGAAGTCCACTTGGCTACCCAGTAGTCGTTCTACAGTATCATTGTAAGCCATACCTGCATCGGTTGCTTCGTCAAAAATAACTGGAACACCCTTGTTCGACGCGTTCAGTACTGCTTGACTCTCTGGGATGACACCCAGTAGAGAGATGTGAAGAATCTCTTCAACGTCTTCAACACTTAGCATCTCACCTTGAGTTACACGTGCTGGGTTGTAGCGAGTCAGTAAAAGGTGCGTTTTCACTGGTTCTAAGCCATCTTCTGAACGACGAGACTTAGAATCGAGAATACCGAGAATACGGTCTGAATCGCGTACAGAAGAAACTTCTGGGTTAGTTGTAACAATCGCTTCATCAGCAAAGTAAAGCGCCATCAGAGCGCCTTGCTCGATACCTGCAGGAGAATCACAGATGATGAAATCAAAGCCCATTTCATCTAGTTCATCAAATACACGACGAACACCATCTTTTGTTAATGCATCTTTATCACGAGTTTGAGAAGCCGGAAGAATGAATAGATTCTCTGTGCGCTTGTCTTTGATCATCGCTTGGTTCAGTGTCGCTTCGCCATTGATAACGTTAACGAAGTCGTACACAACACGACGCTCACAACCCATGATTAAATCTAGGTTACGCAGACCGATATCAAAGTCGATAACTGCGGTTTTCTTCCCTTTTAAAGCTAAGCCTGAGGCAATAGCTGCACTGGAGGTCGTTTTGCCTACCCCGCCTTTACCTGACGTTACAACGATAATGCGTGCCATTTTGTTTTCCTTTTTATTTCTCTTATATTGCGAGGACATCAACGTGTAATACATCGTTTGCCATACTGAACATGGTTTTCTTCTGCCAGTACTCGCTTTCAATTTGATCGCTGAGCCAGTAATTTCCAGCAATGGAGACCAGCTCGGCTTGTAAATCATTACAAATTATTTTTGCTTCAGTTTGACCACTCGCGCCTGCAATCGCACGACCGCGTAAAGTACCATGGATATGGATGCTGCCATCGGCTATGACTTCTGCGCCAGCACTCACATGGCTGAGGATCAATAGATCGCCATCTTTTGCATACACTTGCTGACCAGAACGAATAGGCGTTCTCGCCACTTTTATCGGAGCCATCTTCGCTGGAGCTTGAGAAGGTGATTTACTGGCTGTCATCACTGCAAAACCAGCTTCTTTCGCTAGGTTCTGCATACGTTTATCCGAACAACCAGCCACACCTACTGGGATCATGCCCGCTTGAGATATACCCTCTTTCAGTTGCACAAAATCGATATCACCCGCGACTTTGCTAATATTGATAACAACAGGCGCAGCAGCGAAAAAATTGGGAGCTTGGTTTACTTTTTCTTGAAGAAAAGACACCGCATTTTCGACTTGATCATCGGATAAGTGCAAAACAGATAGCGTAAAACTGCTACCTTTTAGATCTGGATTACTAGACATCGAAAACTACAGGACCTCAATAGCGGATTGGTACAATTTCTTTATCAATAAAATAAAGGGCGTTGCCTGAAACTTGGTTTATCATGTTATATTCCCAAACCAAGCACAGCAAGTAATCTTGTTGTCAAATGAACGTTTTGTTCCCAATATTTCCCTTAACATAAACTATTGATCTCGTAAGTGAGAGTTTTGTAGTCATAAACAATAAAAAGGTTTGTCATGCTGTGTTCTATATATAAAAGTTCAAAGAAAGAAGGAACATACCTTTATATCCCTAAGAAGGATGATTTCTCACAAGTTCCTGACGCATTGATGCAAATGTTTGGTAAACCTAGTTTTGTAATGGTAATTAAAATGGATGGCCGTAAACTGGCGCAAGTGAACATCGATAAAGTGAGAGAATCACTGAACACCGATGGTTTCTTTTTGCAAGTTCCGCCACCACCGGTTAATGAACTTGAACTTCATAAAGAGCGTAAAGCTCAGCAAAACGTTCAAGACGAAGAGTGATAGCTACCTTAATTCAGGGAGGAGTGATCGTTGAGTAAATTTTCGAAAACCATATTGGCTGTGTCGGCATTACTATTGGGTAATAGCCTGACGATTGGTTCAGTTCAGGCTGAAGAGCTGAGCTTTGAGCAATATGTAGAGAAACTAAAGCAGCAAGGCCGTGCAGAAGGCATCTCTGAAACGATCATTGATCAGGCCTTTGATGGTGTGACGTTTAAGCCAAGAGCGGTGAAAGCCGATAAGAATCAACCTGAGAAAAAACTGACTCTGGATGAATACATTCCACGCGCGGTTCCAGATTGGAAAGTGAAGCAGGCGAGATCGCTTTATAAGAAGCATTATTCAGCGTTGAAGCGCATTGGTGATGAATATGGTGTTCAACCAAGATTCATTGTCGCGCTATGGGGTGTTGAGAGTAACTTTGGTAAGTTCACGGGTAACTACAGTGTTATTGATGCTCTCACAACTATGGCCTATGAAGGACGTAGAGAAGCCTTCTTCCGTAGCGAAGCGATGGCGGCGTTGAAGATTCTTGATCAAGGCCATATTGCACCACAAGAGATGAAAGGCTCTTGGGCTGGTGCGATGGGACAACCTCAGTTTATGCCAAGTTCATTCTTAGCTTATGCCGCTGACGGTAACGGCGATGGCAAGAAAGATATTTGGGGTACTGAAGAAGATGTATTTGCTTCAGCGGCGAATTATCTCAGCCAATCGGGTTGGGATGACAAATATACTTGGGGCCGTCAGGTTCACGTACCGTCGACTGTGTCTATTGAAATGCAAGGCCGAGGCGAAGACAAAGCGAAATACTTAAAAGAGTGGTCTGAACTCGGTATTAAGCGCTTTGACGATCGCCCACTACCAACGCTTGATGAAGATATTAAAGCTTGGCTAATTATGCCAGACGATGAAACTGGCCGTTCTTACCTCATTTACAACAACTACAATGTGTTAATGAAGTGGAATCGTTCTTACTACTTTGCGTTGGCAGTTAGCCACCTAGCAGACAGAATTAAGTTTGATTAATCGACCTAATTTGATTAATGGCCTTAATTTGGTTATTGGAGCTAATTTGGTTAACAGATTTAGGTCGCTTTGAATAGCATTTGGCCTACCATAGGCAGAACGAACTAAAGGACTCTTCGGAGTCCTTTTTCTTTTATATTTCAGAGATTTTTAAAGGTGGCCTTGTGCTAACAGATAGAGCCGCACAGATGGTGATATTCCATGCGTTAATCAAGCATGAAGGCTTTACCAGTGCAGCAAAAAGTTTGAATGTGTCGGTGTCTCACATCAGTAAGCAAGTTGCTTTGCTCGAGGATTCGATAGGTATCAAGCTGGTGCAAAGAACCACACGCAGCCTGACACTAACTGAAGCAGGGGAAGTGTTCTATCAGCATTGTGAGCAGCTGTTCAATACGGTGAAAGCGGCTCAAATGGATATGGATAGCCAGCGTGACGACATTTCTGGAATATTCCGCATAGGCTTGTCTCAGTCATTTGGCACACTGCATATCATTCCAGCGATTGATCAGCTCAGACAGCTCTATCCGCAGCTGAGAATTGAAGTGCATTTGTTCGATTACAAAGTGGATATGATTGAGGAGCGCTTGGATCTTTGGATCACCAATAATGAAGACCTGCCAGAAGGTTATATAGCGCAGCGTTTAGCCGACAGCCAATTTGTGGTAGCCGCATCACCGGATTATCTGATTAAAGCTGGCACTCCTCATGTGCCATCTGATCTGATTGATCATAATTGCCTTATTTATCGCAGCCGTGAGCGTGACTACACGTCATGGGCGTTTGATAACGGGCAAGAAAACCTTAGTGTCAAAGTGGCGGGCGATTACTCGGTGGATTTGGCAGAGGCGGTACGAGACGCAGCTGTATCTGGGTGGGGTGTTGCTTATTTGGCGACTTATTTAGTCAAAGAAGAGTTTAGAACGGGCAAGTTAATCCAAGTATTACCAGAATGGAGAGCCAGTCAGTTGATGCCATTTTATGCCGTCTATCCGAGCCGAAAGAACATGCCAAAGAAGCTTTCAGCAGTGATTGAGTTCATCAAAGAGCATGTTGGTTCGCCGACGTATTGGGACAAAAATCTCAAAACTTGTGTTGAGCTGCATCGTTAATTGTTTCCTAATTCATAAATATAATTTCCATATGGAAAAAGTATGCTTTTTGAACAAGTTAATCCATTAAAATTCAATACGTTAATCTAATCTTGGGCAAGTTACTGATAATCCCAACATTACATTAACAACCGCACCTTGCCGCAAACGATTTCCTCTATACAATGCGTCGCCTTTCCTACCTACAACTTTTAGGTTGACGCATATGGCTTCCCTACTTGGAATTATCACTATTTTAGTAGCCGCTTGGTTACTATCTACGGACAGAAAAAATATCCCGCTAAGAACTGTCTCTTTGGCTTTCTTACTGCAAATCTCATTCGCGCTCTTGGTTCTTTATGTGCCAATGGGTAAAGAAGCGCTGAATGCAGCTACTGGTGCGGTGTCTAGCTTGATCAACTACGGTCAAGAGGGGATTAACTTCCTATTCGGTGGCCTAACGAATAACGGATTTGTTTTCGCTATTAACGTTCTCGGTATCATTATCTTTTTCTCTGCATTGATTTCAGGTTTGTATCACATCGGCTTTATGCCAAAGGTGATCAACATAATCGGCGGTGCTTTACAGAAGTTTCTAGGCACAGGTCGTGCGGAGTCACTGTCTGCGACTGCCAACATCTTTGTCGGCATGATTGAAGCGCCATTAGTGGTTAAGCCTTACCTAAAGCACATGACGGATTCACAACTGTTTGCTGTGATGGTATGCGGTTTGGCTTCTGTAGCTGGTGGTACACTAGTGGGTTATGCATCGCTGGGCGTTGACCTAAACTATCTGATCGCAGCGGCATTCATGTCGGCACCAGCCGGTCTATTGATGGCTAAAATCTTAGTACCTGGCAGCCCAGAGGATGTTCAAGAAAATATTGAATCTGGTGTAGAGATTCCACGAGCAACAAACGTAGTTGAGGCAATGGCAGATGGGGCTATGTCTGGACTTCGTATTGCCGTTGCGGTGGGTGCGACACTTCTAGCCTTTATCAGTGTGATTGCGATGCTGAATGGCTTGTTAGGTATTGTTGGTGGCTGGTTTGGCGTAAACCTAAGCTTCGAACTTATCCTAGGTTATGTGTTCGCACCCGTTGCATGGCTGATCGGTGTACCGTGGTCTGAAGCTGTGGTTGCAGGCTCGCTGATCGGTAACAAAATCGTTGTGAATGAGTTTGTGGCTTTCATCCAGTTAATGGACGTAAAAGATGCACTGAGTGAGCACTCAAAAGCGATCGTTACTTTTGCACTATGTGGTTTTGCTAACATCTCTACCATGGCGATTCTGATTGGCGGTTTGGGTAGCTTAGTTCCAGAGCGTCGCTCTTTCATCTCACAATATGGCTTCAAAGCGATTTGTGCGGGTGTGCTTGCCAACTTAATGAGCGCTGCGATCGCTGGCGTGGTGCTTTCTCTGTAGATAGATGATAAGTACAGAGTGGATGAGTCAGTCACTTTATTTCCCCTATAGTAAAGTGACTGATTAATCACACTAATATTCGGTTAGCATGAAAAAGAGAGCCTATAGTTTAATGACATAGGCTTTCTTGTTTCAGCAAATAGGTTTGTATCACAAGGTGTGGTGCAAATTTTTTAGGGGCACAAATGGATTTGTCGATTACTTCATCCTTGGCGTTAATTGGACTGCTGTCCTTAACGTGTCAATTGTTAGGCTGGCGCTTACGTCTTCCTGCTATTCTTCCTCTTCTTATTGTCGGCCTACTTTTAGGTCCCGGTCTTAACATCCTTAATCCCGATGCCATTTTTGGTGACGTGCTATTTCCGCTGATTTCATTAGGTGTCGCTATTATTCTGTTTGAAGGTGCATTGACCCTGAATTTCAAGGAAATAAGAGGTCATGGTCGTATGGTGACGCACCTCGTGAGTTTCGGCATGCTGATTACTTGGGCGTGTATTGTGGTGGGTGCTTATTACTTTGTGGACTTCAGTTGGCCATTAGCCGCTCTGTTTGCTGCCTTAGTGGTGGTGACGGGTCCAACCGTTATTGTTCCCATGCTGCGCAGCATTCAGCCCAAATCTTCGTTAGGCAGCATCTTGCGCTGGGAAGGGATAGTGATTGATCCGATTGGCGCTCTGTTTGCCGTTCTCGTTTACGAATACATTGTTTCTTCAGCCGATCCTACAAGCCATGTACTGTCGGCTTTGGGGCTGACTCTAGCCATCGGTTTAGGCTTAGGGATCATCGGTGGCTATTTGATTGCCAAGATGCTGAAAGGGCATTGGGTTCCGCATTATTTGCGTAACGTGGCAGTCCTAACGTTGATGTTGGCGGCGTTCTCTTTTTCTAATGATCTGAGTGAAGAGTCTGGCCTATTAACCGTGACCATCATGGGTATCTGGCTCGCCAACGTGAAAGGCTTGGATCTTGAAGACATTATTGAGTTCAAAGAGACCTTAACCGTGTTACTCATTTCTGCGTTGTTTATTCTGTTAGCTAGCAGGCTTGATTCAGGGACTTTTCTCTCAATAGGTTGGGGCGGAATTGGCTTATTAGCGGTCGTCATGCTGGTGGCTCGTCCTCTGAGCGTGTGGATCAGCGGGATCGGCACGGATCTTACTTCAGCAGATAAATGGTTTTTGAGCTGGATGGCACCTCGCGGGATCGTTGCTGCCGCAGTTTCTTCTCTGTTTGCTATCAAACTTCAAGAGAAGCAATTGATTGAAGGGGCTGATCTACTGGTGCCAATGGTGTTCTTGGTCATCATCGGTACGGTTGTGATTCAAAGCCTTACCGCAAGTTGGTGGGCGAGAAGGTTGGGTGTGACTCAAGAGAAAGCGCAAGGGGTTATCTTCTTTGGCGCGACTCATTTTGCAAGACAGTTTGCCAAGGTGCTGGCGACACACAATATCAACAGTGTACTTGCCGATACCAACTGGGAAAGCATTCGTTTGGCGCGTATGGATAACCTGAATGTCTATTTTGGTAACCCAGCCTCAAGCCACGCGGAAAATAATCTGGAATTGGACGGGATAGGGCGCGCGATGATCGTCTCGCCTTATCGTCAAACCAATCCATTAGTCAGCATGCATTATCAAGATGAGTTTGGTGAAAATAAGGTGTTTGAGCTTGAATCGACAGAAACTAAACACGAAAGGCATTCAGTGAGCCGAGATGGTAACAGAAGCCTGTTTTCGGAAGGAATTACCTATTCCAAGCTTAACTCCTTGATGGCTCAAGGCAGCCAAATTAAGAGCACGGGATTGACCGATGCGTTTGACCTTAATGAGTTTAACGCGCTGTATCCTAAAGCGATTCCACTCGGTGTGATGACTGGTGGTGATTTCCGTTTAGTAACACAAGGTTCTGATTTGGAAAAACTCATATCAACGGAGTGTGCGATCATTAGTTTATTGCCGCCTTCGGAGCCAACGGAAAGAGCTGATACTCCAGATAAGTAGTGAGTGCTCTGCATTTAAAGCGAGTCGCTTTGTATCAAAAAAGCCGCAACGTTTTCACGCTGCGGCTTTTTAATTCTATTTTAGTAACAGTCAATTCATGCCTGCGATATTGCTACTGAAACTGCCATTTGTGGGCTATTTCGAGTGAAACTGCTCACAAGCAATCATAGTGTTCTCAATTAGGCTTGCTACAGTCATTGGACCAACACCACCCGGAACTGGTGTGATGAAGCTTGCGCTCTCTTTCGCGACATCGTATTCAACGTCGCCAACGAGTTTGCCAGATTCCAAACGATTGATGCCTACATCGACCACAACAGCACCTTTCTTAATCCAAGCACCAGGAATGAAGTTAGGCTTACCAACTGCTACAACAACAACATCTGCTTGACGTACATGACCCTCAAGGTCTTTGGTGAAGCGGTGACATGTTGTCGTCGTACAACCGGCTAGAAGAAGCTCTAACGTCATTGGGCGGCCTACGATGTTTGATGCGCCAACCACAACCGCGTGTTTGCCACGTAAGTCGATGTTATAACGGTCAAGCAGCGTAATGATGCCTTTAGGCGTACAAGAGCGAAGCTTAGGCATACGCTGAGCCAAACGACCTACGTTGTATGGGTGGAAGCCATCAACGTCTTTTTCCGGCGTGATGCGCTCAAGAACTTGAGTGCTATCAATACCAGCTGGTAGGGGAAGTTGAACAAGAATACCGTCAATCTCCGGGTCTTCGTTCAGTTGGTCTACCAGTGTTAATAATTCGTCTTCTGTAGCAGTGGCTGGCAAGTCGTAAGATTTAGATACGAAGCCAACTTCTTCACATGCTTTACGTTTACTTCCTACGTAAACCTGAGAAGCAGGGTCTTCACCCACTAAAACAACCGCTAGGCCCGGAGCGCGTAATCCAGCTTGAGTGCGAGCTTTTACACGAGCCGCAACTTCAGAGCGAACCGTTTGAGAAATTAGCTTTCCATCAATATTTTGAGCAGTCATGAATTTCCTTAGTATTGATATTCAAGTTAGTGGCTGATGTTTTTGGCGCATTATTCCAGAAAATCTTTTTGATTACCATCAGGCAAACGTTTGCTTTGTTCTATTTTCCAACACTTATAATCCTATTGCACTTTTTTTACTCACTTGGATCAGAATGTTACATAAAGCCGTTGCTTTACTGATTCGAATTCGTATAATCCTTTCCTGTAGCGCGCCCTTAGCTCAGCTGGATAGAGCACGTCCCTTCTAATTGGCTAGTTTACTAGCATTTCAGATTGGGCTCTTACTGGGAAACCTATAAGATGTAAGACGTCAAATTCGGGGAAACCTTACTTTAACGAGTTGGCAATCCCGAGCCAAGCCCAGTAATTCTGGGAAGGTGTAGAGACTAGACGGCGTCTACCTAATGCTTTTTAAGCTATGGTAAAGGGATAGTCCAGCGCACAAAGCCTTTTATAGGTGGTAGCGAAAGCTATAGTGTGATGAAGGATGTGGTCGTAGGTTCGAATCCTACAGGGCGTACCACTTTCGGAAAGCCAGTATCTATTTTTAGATACTGGCTTTTTTTATGTCTGTTATCTTTAATGCACTAGACTTGCACTTGTATATGGTATAAAAAAGTATAAGTGTTTAGTGCATATGTAGGGACAGATGGAATCAGTAAAATTTAGGCTTGCTACAGGCGAAACGTCATATGCTCTTTATGTTGATGGAGAGCCTGTTTTTGCATTCAATTGTTACATGAATGATCTAGCAAGAAGATCTACATTTAACACAGTAAAAAACAAAGCATGTGACCTGAAAACATTCTTTAGGTACTTGGATGCTCTGAATGATCCTGATGCTATTGCAGAGCTAAATATTGGTATAGAGACTGGGACACCACTTCTAACGGAAATGATTTTACAGTTCCCACATTATCTAGCTAAGGGTGGCAAAGCCAAAAAGGATTCATTAGCAGAGCTTGCGGCAAGTACAACTAATCGAAAACCGACTTCGACAGGAACAAATCAAAGAATTATTTCGACGGTGAGAGGCTTCTTGATAGCATCAGCTGAACTTCAGGCCGAGCTTCAAAGCGCCTCTGAACTTGATTTGATTGATCTATCCATTGCTCCTGAGATAATGTTTAGTGAGTCTCTATTTAGGCAGTCAATACCCCTCAGCCAAAGAAAAGCATTGCTTAAAAAGTCTGTTATTGCGGGTGTTTGCCGTCATGGTGCAAGGCTCTCTAACGCGACAATCCTTAAATCAGTTAGAGGTGCTTACACTCCGGCTGCTGAGGGCTCAGCTATAAAAAAAGCTCTTCCACACTCTGATGCTATTGTCGTCCTTAATGCAACTAAGACGCATCGTGATAGGCTTTATTTGTCTCTTCTTATGGGGACAGGGATGAGGGAGATTGAAGCAGCTAACGTGCTGATGCAAGATATTGATGTCAGGAATAAAACCGTTAAATGCGTCAATCCTAAATCTCGGCCTCTGGCATACGGAAACTCTTTTGAGTTATTTAGTGGTCAAACTATTCAAGATTCTGCGTACAAAGGTCGAGCAACTGACGAAACTCTCTTTGTCGAGCCATTCAGATCTATTTTTTTCCAAACATTACGTGATTACCTTGTACTAGAAAGAAAGCCATTAGGTGTTGGACACAAGTACCTATTCGTAGTGCTGAGGAAAGGCGAATATCTTGGGCGACCTTTAGCAATGTCCGCGGATAAAACCCGACAATATGCATTCAAGCAGTGCTTGAAAGATGTCTATGGCAAACGTGGATTACCGACCCCTAGAAGATTAGCTTTGCACTCTTTGAGGCATCTATATGGTGTTCATTGTCTGAACTATTTACTTGTAGGTTTTGATGATAACGAAAAGCCAATTTATGGCCTTCATGAAAGTGTGGTTCAACGACTTATGGGACATGAAGACATCTCATCAACACGTATATACGCAGTTCCTGATGTTACGAGAGTGCTTGATAAAGTAGAGAGAGCGCTCAACTACCTCCAGAACGAAGAAATCCAGCCAGACCAACTGCTAGTACTTAACAATCACTTTGGAGCCGATCTGTAAGATGACATCCAGTTACACTAGCCATTATTTAGAGTCCTTATGTAACTCTATGCTTGAGGACATACGTGAATTTAGCCCTCCAACTCCCCCGTCTGTAAGCCGCAGCCAGAGGATGTGGTGTGTTTGGTGGCTTTCTCAGAATGTTCACTCTTTCTCCAATGTCGCTATTGAAATCCTATTAGATAACGTCAGTGTCTCTGCAACTTGGAATGATGTTATGGATAGGATTATTCCAGAGAATGGTATAGCTAATAATCAGAAAAGGTTTTTCCGTCCTGTGTTCGTAGCGCTAGTGACTAATGCTGCTCGAAAGAAGGTGGTAAAGCTGCCAGCTCATTTAAGGTGGGAAGCCAAAGTGGTAGAGGAGATTAAAGTCCTCACACCACTAAGTTCGTGCTTTCCAAAACTAGGCCTAGAAGTCATGGCTGAATCTTCAGAGAGTCGCTGCGCAATATTTAAAGGTTATTTTGAACCCAAGCTAAATGGCCTGAAAATAAAGCCTAAGTCTATGAGTGCAAATTCCAACCTTATTGCAAGGTATATGTTTACGCGAGGCATAGAGTCATTTGAAGAGATGACTGTTGATAGTTTCGTGGATTTTCGAATCGAGAGTTATATCGATCGTCCTAAAACAGATATGCCATGGAGAATCTTCTGTGAGGCATATGAGCACAATGGTTTCTTACCTAAAGGATGGGTAGATGAATGTGTGGAAAAATATGCTCAACTTAAGTCACTATCAGTCGCGAAAGTTAATATAGATAAAGGTGACATCCCAAGTAATAGAAATGGCTATTTTTCTAACACCTATGGTCAATTTATGTCGATGCCAAAGGCGGCGATCAGACCAGAGTTAGGTGAGTTCTATGGGACAGGTGTAAAGACTCTATACACTCCAGAAACAGGGCTAGATGTTGTCACTTTTGGCGAGTTCTCCATGCCCCGTAAAATTGATATCTACCAAACTGAACACCTGCCGGAAGATAACCCATGGAAATTAGCTCAGACAGGATGGCTATCACTTACAGATATTGAGCGTAACACCGCGAAATATAGGGGTAATGCACTTGCATACTTGAATGCATACTTGTTTGCATACTTACCCTTCTTCTTCAAGGAGCATCCTGAAACTCTGTTTGAATACCCTGAAACTCCAAGTATGTTTATTGGCAGCATTTTTGCTAAAACTGATCCTGTCTTAGATCCGAATTATAAAACGAAAGCTGCAAAGGTAGGTAAGAAAGCTATCTATCCACTATCTTTATTGTCGTTTATCGAGGGGCTGACTAACTCTTCAACTCTAAAACCAACAAAGAAGAATGCTTCTAATGGCCTTCGAGATATTTGTGCTGTTCACCGCAGGTTCTTTGAGTCTGTTAAGGGGAGGTATGGGGATCTTGATGGTTACAATATAAAAAGTAACCCTATCCCGAAATTGAAACACGTTGGCTATAAAGCCGGTAGTCAATCAGTAAAGGCGACTTTCAATCTTGGATACTGGGTGATTTTCCGTATCTTCATTAAGGAACTCGCTAAAGCAGCAACATTTATAGCAGCTAGAGAAGTCGCAAAACATCTAGATTCAGTGGAGTCAAGAAAGTTAACTCAGGTTAATGATGATTTGTGTCAGATTGAGGGGTTCAAGCACCTTAAATCAGTCACGTATGTGCCATCAAAGTCTTCTTTTAATATTCCCAAGTCTATTGATATCGGTGGGAAGGAGCTGGAAATTGGGGAGATTTCTTTTCCTTACTGGTTGCATGGGCGAAGCAAGAAAATTGAAGTTGGTACGTATAAGGCAAAGGTTGATCTTCCAAACTACTTTGACTCTAACCTTGTGACTGTATCAGCATACGCTGGCCAGCGCTCTTCTAATGGCGCGTATTTATGCGCAGATACATTTGATGAAGACTACATTCCTTCAAATGCGAAAGACCCAGCGACAAAACATGTTCCGTTACGAGTAAGAACCGACAAGATCAAGGTTGCTGGATTAGAAAGTCACATCCAAGAAGATGTGATGATGGTGCTTCGCCACGTCAAAGAAATCCGAAAGCATTTTTCCAATAAGGCTTTTGTTGAACCTTTAGCATACCAAGATAATGAACTTTCAGTTCATGGATCATTCAGACCATTACTCCAAAGTACTAACTCGCACAGAGATACACACGTAAATTTATCCCCATATGTATATATGTATGAAAAATGGTTAAAACGCCATGGTATTCCGTTTGAGACGGAATTAACCCTGACCCCAACCAATCTCCAAGTAGATCAGTTTGAGGTGGTAAGAGCGCATAAACTAGATGATATAGCCAAAGTAAAGCTAATTGAGTACGAGGGGATGAACATCCCTATTCCTTTTACACCGCTAAAGCCGAAGACCGGGTTGACGCCCCATAGTCTGCGAGTTCAGCTAGTAACGGTAATAAAGATCATTACAGGTGATAATGAGGCCGTTCGGCTTTTTACTGGGCAAACAGATGGAACAATTGGTTTTTATACAAAGGCAAGTCCACAGGATGCTGCGGCCTTGGCGAAAGTGGGGAAAGAGTTAAACGAAAGCAAGGATGTTGCTTCTGTTGCTGATACTGCAATTACCGAAGATATTCTAATTAAAACCCTGTCCTCAATGGATGAGGGCAACAAAGATCTACCATTTTTCGCAGAAGATGGTGCGGCTCTAACGGCATTAAGAGAGTCGGGAGGGATGGGCTTAGCGATAAATTACACTCACATCTGTCCTTACAACAATAAATGCACCAAAGAAGTTATTGCGCTTCATGGAGATATGAATTGTCACGAGTGTACTCATGCCTGTATCACTAGCCATAACAAAGTTGCCATTGCTGCTGCGGCCATGAAGGCTCTTGATGAGATGAAGGAATATGCAGGGTTAATGACTGTGTCGACAAACGAGAATGAAAGAAAGCAGTTTGAAGCAAAATATATTGAGCAAGTGAACATATTCTCTAACTGGAGCGCTAGGCATAACCATATATTGAATCACCCGGATAAGTTTGTCATTGCGGGCTTCGATGCTTTGCAACAATACAAATACGTACCAGAGAGTCAATTTTCAAACGGGTTACTTGCCAAGATGGAAGCTGTGAAGGGTGCTCCGTCATTGCAAAGTAGCTCATTGAAAGTGGTCGCAAATATGATTGCACACCAGATAAGCCTGAAAGTACAACAACAGACTTTACCTGTACTTCAGGCAGAGACTCAGGCGATGCTGAGATTTAACCCAGTTAATTATGTAGTCAGCAACCTGAAAATGCTGGCTCAACTGAATGACACCACACCCGAAGCGTTGCTTGAGAGTTTCGATTCCATGGACACAAACATTTCATTATTGGAGGAACTTCAAATTGGATAAAAAAGTGAATGCTCACGATGAGATGGTACTACTGAAAAAGAAAGGTGTGGCCGCAAGGAAGAAGGTGATTGAAGAAGATATCTTGAGGTCTATGGATTGCGATTATTACCCTAATATCACCCAGCTCGCTGTCTCTGTTGCCGACAGATACGTACAACTAACAAACGACAAGATCTCTAGTACAACGCTACTGCGAGAAACAGGCCCATACAGAACCTTATTAAACAGGTATTACAAGACGGAGAAGCGAATTCGAGGAGAATATCAAAACCGAGAAGCTGAACTAGAAGAAGACTTATTGATGGCTGAACTTGAACTCAACAAACTCAGAAGCGATTTAGCAGACGCCCGTAAAGCTCTTTCCAAAAGTCATGAAGAGATGGACGTATTAAAGCATGAAAACATTAATGAGCGTACTGCTGAAGGAGTCGTGCCTGAATATTCAGAAAATGAAATCTCTGCTTACATGGCGATGTTTGAATTAGTGAATGCGTCTAATGATTTCGGAATCCAAATTGACGGCTACAACATTACAAAGATGGGCTTTACAGGGGCTTCAACGGTTCTAATAAAAACAGAGAAGTGCCCTGCATTCTTCAAATGGTTCAGAGAAAACAAATTGATTGGTGAAGGTTAGCGTGTATGAGTAAGGAAATCGGTCAATTAAGGCACTGGGAGTTCAGGAAATGGATTTCTGAAATGGTAAATGAGAGCAAGTCACGCAAAAGCTCCATTGAGAAGATTTTGGACACCACAGAGGTGCTGAACATTGATCATGTAATCCTAACAGATACAGGCATTTCAGCTCTCGTGAGCCATATCAGCAACCAGACTAATAGCTTTTCCCCACAAAGCCTAGCTGATGCCCTTGGGTTTCCTAATCGAGAAAACATACGAAAAAGTGGGTCGATTAAAGCAGATCTAAAGGTACTGGAAGACTACTTACTATCACATAACTACATAGCTCCCCCTAAGGAAAGGAAGCAGGGGGCGTCTGGTTCAATGTCACGTCCTGAGAATCGATACAGTGCTGGTAATGGCGCTCTTGAAGCGGAAAATGCGGTTTTGAAAGAGAGAATTACTGAGCTTGAAGGGCAATTGAGAAGCAATGGCAAGGCAAGCAGATTTGCAGATGTTATTGCTAAGCATGGAGTGGTTTTCATTGAGGATCGTTAATGACATCTGGACTATGCGCGTTATCAGCGTATGGGTATCAAATATTAATTTGGTTTTCTCAGCAGAGCTAATTGATGGTAACGAAATTGACCCTGAGGTCCGGAGCGTGAATAAGTCATACCTAGTAAAGGCGCCATTGGAGTCTAATGCTATTCCTGTCTGCAAGGGACAGCTCTGGAAGGTCAATGGGAACTTTGAAGGGAAGCCAGAAGAGCTAAAATTCACATCAGGTAAGACCCGAAAACGCTATACGATTCGTGCAACTAACCTACGCTGCCTTAAGCCAGAAAATGGAAAGGAATTCATCCGCTACGTTTCAGATAGCCCAGACTTTAAAGGAATTGGTAAATTCAAAGCAGAAGAGATCTGGACTAAGTTGGGGAAAGATGTCTTCAGGTATGTCTATGAAGAAGATATATCGAAATTTGATTTCTTGCCCCCGGAAGCAGCAAAAGTATTTATCAAGGCTTGCAAACAGTACTCCACTCTTGAACATGCTGAATGGTTGAGAAAGTATGGATTCAGAACCTCTGTAATAAACAAAATCATTAGCTTCCACGGTGTTGACTCAATTAATGCAATTAAGTCAAACCCATACCTAGCTGTGTCCCTTGGAATGACATTCAATGAGATTGACTCTCTAGCCCAGAATAAAGAAACCTTCAATATCACTGAACCAAGCGACGAAAGGCGTTTGATAGCCGCACTAGAGTACATAGTTCAGAAGGAACTCAACAAGGGGCATACAGTCAGCAGTGAAAAAGAACTATACAAGCCATTAAGAAGCCTTCTTGGTGATCAAAGGTTAGCCTTTAAAGCACTAGGGTTAGCTAATAAATCGTCTCAGGTCAGGAAGTCTGAATTCGGTATACACGCATACGCGCCTTTGATTATGGAGCATTACATTGCAGTAGAGTTGCTCTACCTTAAATCTCAAACGCTAACTTGGTCTCCAGAGATGGAAATGGCGTATAAGGTCGCAAAAATGTCCCTTCCTTTTGAATTAACGGACAAGCAAAAAGAAGCGGTCAAGACGGGAATGAGTAATGGTGTCTTTGTCTTAACTGGAGGCGCAGGAACCGGTAAAACAACAGTACTAAAAACACTCTTCAGTGCTCTCAAGCAAACAGGCTATGAAGTTTACCCTATGGCTTTGGCTGGCAGAGCTGCCGAGTATATTCGTGAAACAACAGGACATATATCACGCACTATTCATAGCACCATATTAAGAGGTGATATGAAGTCAGGTGGGAAGCTGGTAGTCGTTATCGATGAAGTTAGTATGGTTGATATTCCGCTATTGTTTCGCTTACTTAGAAGGGTTCCAGAAAATACAAGGTTCATATTCGTAGGAGATCCTTACCAGTTAGCTCCTGTTGGATATGGGTTAACACTACATGATTTCATCAAGTCTAGATGCTTACCCAATGTTGAATTAGATGTGGTTAAGCGCTCGACTGAGAAAAGCGGTATTCCAGAATACACAGGTTTAATCAGGTATGGGATTACCCCAGAATACTTATCTAAAGGGAACATCACCTTCCATGAAACCCTGCCTCGGCAGTTCTCCAAGAAAGCTGTAGAGCTTTTAGCTAATACAGATTGCAATACCATGGTGGTTGCTGGTAGCAATACTAAGGTGGCTGAGATAAATCGTTCTGCTCAGTTTGTCATCAATCCTGATGGCAAACCCATCTATGATCCTGAAGATGGAGATGTAGTTGATACTTTCAAAGTAATCCTTAGAAAAGATGACCCAGTGGTGTTTACGAAGAACTTCTGGGATGAAGGTGTTCAGAATGGCACTATGGGGCTTCTTGAGGATGTAGCAAGGAGGAGTGATATCTATGGTGATGTAATGCTGTCAGATGGCTCTACAGTGGCAATAACAGAGGCGTTGTTGCAAAACTTATCACTTTCCTATTGCATCACTCTACACAAGGCACAAGGGTCACAATTTGAAAGGGTCGTTGTAATCGTGGATAAATCAAGGGTAATTGACAGGTCTTGGGTGTATACAGCCCTAACAAGGGCGGAAGTAAAAGTAGATATCATTAGTACTAAAGAGATGTTCAACAAGGCAGTTATAGCCCCGCCAGCTTTCCAGAAAAGACGCACCTTTTTATGGCACCTTCTTAATAATCCTGAGTTCAGTACTTCCGCTTAACCTCCTCAAAAAAACAATTTCTCGCACCAGAAATGTAAATTAAACCGTAATAATCAGAATTTTACTTTAGGTTAATTTACTCACATTCCCAAATCTGTCTTAAAAACGCAATCAGAAAATCTATTGGTGATCTAACCTACCTGACTCGGAATACCTATTGAAAAGTGAATAAGATGAAAGTGACTTATGCATGGATTAAAACCCTCTATCTGGAGGAGGGGTTTAAACTAAGTTGTTGTTTTTAAAAACATTTGACTTGAAAATCCTTCTTGCCAAACAGTGTTTTTTAATTTATATAAACACGTTAATTCGCGATGAGGAGGAGCTATGTGTTACGAATGCGATAACCGTACCGAAGGAACTTGTTTTTTACAACTTTCAAAAAAAATAGATTTGGCTATCAATATGAGTTACGCCGAAGATTATCGTCCATTTCAAGGAAATAGGGCTTACCTAACGCTAAGCAAAAAAACTCAATTATTAGATGTTTCTTATCACACGAGACGGCCACATGATTCAGACCTTTTATCGTTTCCTGTTCATGATAAAGAACACCTTAGGGATATTGTTTTTCAAATCATAAAACTGGGTTATCGAAGTCTTTACTGGACGAACTCAGAAGAAGTTGAAGAAGAGTGTCCACTACCACCACCGGGGCTTGAACGATTAAATTATTATTTGGCGTCTATGAGCTATTGGGACGGAAAATGCTGCACTTATAGATACCTCCGTTCTGAAATCAACTCTCTTATGGAGCGGGGCACAATCTCACCAGATTTTAGTACAACGAGACTTTTGGCAGAAATCCCTATAGCTAACGATTAACTCTAAATAAGGAAATCGTCAATGGATGAGGTGTTACTTATTAATACTTATGTTGTTCCTATTTTGGTAGGAGTCATCATCGGTATATTTGTCGGTGCATTTGCTACCGTGAAATATATTAAACGGCGTAAATGATGACTGCTCTTTAGTCGCTCACTTCGCCTATCAATATTGAATGCTAGCCTTTGATAGGCGTAGTGCAAATCAAGTACAGAAAAACATAATAGCATTCGGTGATATCAGCGAGAATTTTATGCTCATATCAATACATTCACAGCGATAAACGTGTGCAGGCTGCGTTCAAAGAGTAGGTAAAATGAACATGTGGAGAAGTGAAATATCGCCCAAGCTCAACTCAGGTATAACAAAAGCAACAACACCAGAAGCCTGAACCGTTGGAGTTGTTAGTTCTTAGAGAAACAACACTTGGTAACAGGTGTCGTCTACTCGACAAGGATGAGTTAGATTTGATATTTATCTGTGATCTCTAACGCGGATGTTCATAAAAATGATTTTTCTTGTCAGTTGTCCACGGCGTTGTTGATCAAATCAGCTTGAAGATCAACGACACCATATGTAGCTAGCCGTTAGCTTCTAACGGGCATACCTAGTCCTATGACTTTGTTAATCGCTTTGACATTCGCCATGATTTCGCCCACTTGAGCGTTGTAACATCTCAAGCTCAATTTATCGCTTGTTAGTCCTTTATATCGGGACATAGCAGTCTCAGATATTGAACGATAGTGATAACCAGACTCTGTTTTCCATTCCGATATTGTTCCATCTCTCAGAGCCATTACCGCTTTGTTTCTGGGATGACCGTCTTCCCAAAGAGCTGCATTCTTTCGAGGCGGTATTAACGGAGTACAGCCTTTATTTTTCAGAGTCTCGTGGCAATTTTTTGTGTCATATGCTCCATCGGCGGATACGGCAGCGACCTTTCTACGTAGTGGGTTGAGTAACGTCGGTAACACTTCACTATCGCCTACATTTACAAGACTGACTTCCGCACTAATCGCTTCGTGAGTATCCACATCCACAGCTAAGTGCAGTTTGCGCCATGTCCTACGTTTTTCTGTACCATGCTTTTTCACTTTCCACTCCCCCTCACCAAAGACTTTGAGGCCAGTAGAATCAATGGCTATATGGCGAATAGCCCCTCTCGATTTATTGCGATATTTGACCTGAACTGTCTTCGAGCGTTTACTGATACAGGTGTAGTCAGGGGACGTTAGTGGAACATCTAATAGCTCAAAGATAGAGTCGATAAAGCCTTGAAGAGCACGTAAAGGAAGAGAGAAGATGCCCTTAATCATCAAGGCGGTTTCAATCGCTGTATCAGAGTACTGAAAGCCTCTCCCACGCTTACCATGATGAGTTTTGCATCGCCATGCATCTACGGCTGAATCATCTATCCAGAATGTAACCGAACCACGTTTACAAAGAGCCTTATTGTACTCCGTCCAGTTAGTTATCTTCTTGTTTGCTTTACCCATATCACCACCATTCCAATCGTTTCAAATGATCAGATCACAGGACTTGGAAAAGGTTCAACTAATTTAGGCAACAACGCCGTTGTCCACCGTTGTCCATCAATGGACAACGTTACTAAGTTAGCTTGTATAGTTAATCATCGTCGTCTTCTGAAAATAGCTCTTCGATTTCATCCCAGTCTGGCAATTGATGTGTTTTTTCTGCTACCTCAAACTGCAAATTAACTGCATTTAACAACCTTTCAAATATATCGAATGAACCTGTAAAACGACCGTTTTCGATTTCGGAAATAGTAGTTTTATTAATTCTAGTAAGTTTTGATACTTGTACCTGCGTCAATCCCATAACATTACGAGCCTGCTTAACTTTTAGTCCAATTTCAGATCTGTCAGCCATAGTTTATTCCCCTCTAATTAGCTATATAGCTAACATATTAGGTTATAGCGGCATTGTTAGCTATATAGCTAACAATAAAGTGTTGCATCTATGGTGGACAATGCTGCCAAGGGTGAAAGCTAATGCAACAACGCTTTTGGACAGAAACGATTCAGTCGTATAACTCTAAACCGTTTCAATCCGATTAGAAAAAGTATCTTGAAACTTTAAATATTATTAGCGTCATTCTGGTAATACGTCTGTAAGTTGCGCGATTGACTCATCTAAATAGTCTGGTCTTGTAACATCAACTCCTAGACTATTTATGTGTTGAGTAAAATCAAACTTCATACTCTCTGGCTCACGATCATTCGCCTTTGCATGCTCTAGCACTTGCTCCATACTAAAGTCCGTAGAGTTGATAACTGTGCACAAAAGGTCAAACTCTTCCAAAGTAATAAAGTACATGTTTTCTAAAGGGATAACTGCCGTAGCATCTAAGTTTTGTGTTATTTCATCAATAGCCTCCTTGGCTACCGCATGATAGAAATCAGCCCCATTGCCTAGATATAGTTCTTTATATGTAACAACTAACAGATAGTTATCTCTTTTAAATTCAACACCTTTGAGTGCATTTTTTCGTAAATAGTCGTTCAGTACATTTGCTTGCTTAATCGTATCCGCCCCATGAACC
>NZ_JBFRVM010000073.1:0-24737 GCF_041475145.1 Vibrio sp. 10N.222.49.A3 | reverse complement strand
TGACTGGAGCAGATCATTGTGGTACTTCTAAGGTTTCTTGAAACGCCTCCTCCGCTTGCTGGTGTTTACGCCACGCTCTTTCCCGCTTCTGTTGTTTGGCTTCTTCTTTTGCAGCTTCTTCGGCTTTGGCTTGCTCCTCGACCTGTTTAACCTGCATACGCCCTAGGTCTACGAATGAGTGGTCCAACTCATAAGTGTTAATGAGTTCGATTAACTGCTGGTGGTGTTTGTCATAAAGCCAAGGTTTATCGACATCCCCTTTATGCTGGCGGTAATAACGAGCCATGCTTAAGCAATGCTCAGCAAAGCCTTGGTCATTACCACCACACCCTAAATCTAAGCGACATTCGTGCTGATGTTCATTATCGAAGGTCACGGTTACTTTTGTCTTATCGTACCCGCCTAATGGATTGCGTTTAGCAACCTCCAGAGCTTTCTTTTCGAATTCATTAAAGTCATAGAGTGTCTCTTCAGTGAACTCGCGAGACTCAGACCATTGGACAAGTACCGTGATCGGTTTAATTTTTTTTGCCTCTGATGTGAGTAAAGAATCATGTTGGTCTATGGGTGAGCTGTTTGGGCTATCTTGTTGTGTTGTTTGCATAGTGGGTTCCTTTCTACGAATAAATAAAAAAGACCACCTTGATAACAAGGTGGCCTCTAGAGTGGTGGGTAAACGTGTTTTTGGATTGTTAAGCTGTGGTGTTAACGGGGCTAAGAGTATTAGATGGAGTGTTTATTTACAGCGTGATAGGGCGGCTCTGAGCTATTTATCCAGCACTTGCCTTGGTAGCTATTGATGAGCTGCTGAAATAGCCACATCTCAAAAGCAGATTTGGGTTTGATTGCGACATCAAAACCATCGTCATCAAATCGTTGCCGTTCTTTCCAAGTTACCTCTAAATCACTTAGCTGCGTTTTTAACTCACCTAGTTGGGTTTGTTTGGATTTATCTAATGGCGCTTTAAGCCATACCTCTAGGGTGTGGCAATACGGCATCACTCCATAGTCTTTAGCGAGGTTCAAAGTGTTACGTAATGCTCGTATCCAATCTTCTGCTTTGGTATCGCGACCATTGAGTTTGACTTCACCTGATTCAGCGGCTGCTGACCAGTCACAACCGTATTTCACGAGTAGTTGGTTGAAGGTGTTTACACCACAGAACTGCCAGCTACGTGCTCGTTTGTTTGTCTCCGTGTCAAAGAGATTACTAGAGCCAATGAGCATGTGGAGCATGAGTAGAACGTCTTCACGCAACCTAAGCCTATAACGTTCATACAGAGCTTGTTTGAGTTCGTTGGTGCTTTGGGGGTCTGTGTGGTTGAGGCGTTCTCTGAAGAAGGTACAGGCTTGCTGAACAACGTCTTCTTTTGGTATACGCAGTGCCAGTTGTTCATAGACAATGTCATAGGACATAAAGGGGGGCTCCTGTGAAAGAGTAATATAGTAAAATCATGGTGATAGCTAGAAACAGGGGGATCGGTAAAGTGGTGGTTATCAATAGCGTTCATGTATTAGGGGCCACGCAGTTCGATTGGGTTGTAGGCTCCCTTGGCTAAGTTAGCAATAAACTTGGATTCCCAAAGTGTGTATAGCTTGTGGGTGTTGGGTGCGCTGATACTCTTTAAACCGGAGTATCGAGTGAAGACCGTGGAATGAGTGAAATCGAACTCAATATCTCGCTCAAGTGTCGGGTAAGGGTATCCATTGAAGCTAAAATCTGTGATGCAAAGGATTGAATAGATGTTGTTAACGTCTTTCGCTAGTGCAATCTCAACAGGGTGATAGCCTCCATGTTCAGCGGAGTAGTGCTTATTGCTGAAATGGATGATGTGATGATCATCTACGAGTCCTGTGTGTTTGTTTAGAACGTTGTTTAATGTATCCAGAAGAGCCTGAGATATAGGCAAAGCAGTCCTGTTGAATGAAGTTGTGGGTAAGATATCCCTATGCATAATCGGCTCCTTTTCGACTCATGAGGTTATGCATAGTGATGAAATATATTTGAAAAAATTTGGATTCGAGTGGATGGCAGGGGCTGAGGGGCATGATGCTGAATGGTGAGTAATTTCGACTAAAATAAAAACAATCATATATGAAACCGGAGTGCTGAAAGTTTGGTTTTGAGCATTGTTGATTCTTCAATTCTCCCGTATTCTCTCTGCTCAGTATTGAAAAGATTTTAGTGAGAGTACAACCCGATGGTTGATCAAACACTAATAATTAAAGGTGTGGCTACTTATCTGAAGGTGTCTATAAAACTGCATATCGCCTCGCCAGTGAAGGAAGGCTTCCGGGCTTCAAGATTGGTGGCCCATGGCGTTTTAAACGAAAATATTTAGAAGCTTGGATAGAAAAGAGTAAATAGTAATTAAACTGTTCTTGGCAAACGTGACTTGAGAGCACGGCAAAGCTAATTGGTGATGTAGTTGAGCAGGTAGAGAAGATTGTAAAAGCCAAACGCTTTATAAAGCTGGCAAACCACGAACAGTGGGTCAAGAGATATTCAGAAGGCGTTGCTACTGAAATTGGCGCAGTTTGCTTTAAGTAAAGGCAAAGAGTTGTTCGCCAAGACGTATAGTTATATTGAGGAGCATTATTAATGAGCAATGTACATTCGCGATTTAGTCATGGCAGTGAGTGGATTCGAGCTGACTTTCACTTGCACACCCGTGCGGATAAAGAATTTAAGTATTCGGGGAGTGAGAATGATTATATCAATAGTTATGTTGCTGGGCTCGAAAAAGCGGGTATAGGCCTTGGTGTAATTAGTAACCACAATAAATTTGAACTCGATGAATTTAAGCAAATGCGTAAAAAAGCGCGCAAGAAGGGGGTAGGTTTACTTCCTGGGGTCGAGTTATCGGTCAAGGATGGGCAAGCCGGAGTTCATACTTTAGTGATTTTTTCCGATGAATGGGTCATCAATAAAGAAAATGAAAACTATATTCAGAGCTTTCTAAACGTCACCTTTGCAGGGCAAGCTAATTTTGAGCAAGAGAATGCTAGGTCTAATCATGACTTAAAAGAAACAGTTCGGGAACTCGACAAGTTTGAAAGAGACTATTTTTTAGTTTTCGCCCATGTAGAAGCAGATAATGGTTTGTGGGGGGCGTTAAAGCCCGGACCAATAGGTGATCTTTTTGCTAGTGAGGCATTTAGAAAGCGTGTTCTTGGTTTTCAAAAAGTCGCCACTCGTGATAAGAAAGATAAGCTAATTTCTGTTATGAATGGCTATTTTGTGGCAGAAGTTGAAGGCAGTGACCCTAAGAGTATTGAGCAAATTGGTAAGGGAAAAATAAGCTACTTGAAAGTTGGGGACTTTTCGTTTGATGCGGTTAAGTTTGCTTTAATCAATCATAGGTACAGAGTAAATAGTCAGGTAGTCGAAGTTGCTCATTCACATATTGATAGTATTCACTTTGAAGGGGAAGGCTCGCTTGGTGGCCAAACGGTATCCTTTTCTTCTGAATTAAATACGTTAATTGGCATCCGTGGTAGCGGTAAGTCATCGGTTCTAGAAGCTATTAGGTATGCACTAAACATCCCGTTAGGTGTTAAGTCGATGGATAAGGATTATAAAAATGATTTAGTTCATCATTTATTAAATAACGGTGGAGCTATTTGTATCAATGCTAGAGATCGGCATGGTCAAGCTTATCAAATTAAAAGAATTAACAATAAAGCACCAGACGTTATGGTAAACGGTGTTGTGCAGCCTGGGGTGTCAATACGTGAAACAGTGTTGTACAACCCTATTTATTTTGGCCAAAAAGATTTATCGAGCAGTGGCGAAGGGTTTGAAAAAGACTTGATTGAGAAATTGGTAGGTGACTCACTGGAACCAATTCGTCAGCAAATTTTGGCAAAGAAACAAGCTGTCATTGATGTGATCAAACAAATCAAGAAGCTCTCGACAGATAAGCAAGCAAAGCAAGAATGGTTTCAGAAAAAACAGGACGCAGAGTTCAGTTTAAAAATTTACCAAGATAACGGTATTGAAGAAAAGCTTCAGAAGCAAATAGAGTTTGATCGAGATGAACGTAAACTTGTGGATGCGACAAGTAATGCAAAAAAATTCTATATGGAACTTCAAGATTTCATTGAAGAGCAAAAAAGTATACTACTACTTTTAAGCAGTTATGAATCAAAAGAGAATAACCCGTTTTTTGAAGAGTACCGTAAGCTGTATCAGCCTATTTTAGAACAACTTAAATTAATGGATAAAATAGCTTCAGGGTCAGCAACGCTCATCGAGCCTTTAGAGAGTAAACTTCAAAGCTTTAAGTTGGCTAAAAATTCTAATAAAGAAGCTTTTGCAGAAATAGAGCGTAAGTTATCTGCCGAACTTAGGGAAAAGGGAATCCAATCTCTAAAAATTGAAGATTTTAGAAAAATAAAAACGCAGATTGATCAAGCGGGGAAGGTGTTAAAAGCATTGGAGTTAAGTGATAGTAAGCATCAACAGCTTAAAGGTGATCTAACAGATGAGTTGTGTAAACTTGAGCAATTAAGAACCGAAGAGTTCAATCAGATAGAAAAGTGCATTGCTCGTGTTAACCAACAAGACTCACCACTTAAAATATTGGCGAGCTATAAATCGAATTCAACGTCTACGTTAAATATGATGCAGGATGCTTATAGGGGGAGTGGTATACGTGGTACGACTCTTCAGGGGCTTATCGAAAAGTTCGGTGATTTTTGTTCAATGAGAAATGCATGGGATGATGTAAGAAAGATGGTCTCAAATTACGAAGTGTTTAATGAATACTTTCAAAAGAATATTGAAGAGCTCTTAACTTGGCAAGTCCCTAATCAATATGTGATTGAATATCATGGTAAAGCTTTAAAGCAGCATTCACTTGGTCAAAGAGCTTCTGCATTAATGCTTTTTGTACTAAGTCAGCAAGATAACGATGTAGTGATAATTGATCAACCAGAAGATGATTTAGATAACCAAACAATATATGACGATGTAATTAAGATGCTCACAAAACTTAAGCCATCTACGCAATTTATTTTTGCTACTCATAATGCAAATATTCCGGTACTTGGGGATGCAGAGCAAGTTGTTTGCTGTCGTTATGACGCTCAAAAGACAGAACTATTTTCAGGTGGTATTGATAATAAACAAGTTCAGCAACAGATTGTGTCAATAATGGAAGGTGGTCAAGAAGCCTTTGATAAACGTAAGCAGGTGTATGAAGTATGGAAGTCATAGAACTTATAGGGTTGATTGCTCGAGGCGAAGACAGTAAGCATCAATTCAAAGAACGAGTATCTCGATCCAAAGATATAGCTAAAGAATTGATTGCATTTAGTAACACAGAAGGCGGTAAGTTAATTGTTGGTGTTGCTGATGATCAGAGCGTAAATGGACTAACTGTAGATGATTTGGAAAGTAGTAATCGTCTAATAGCTGATGCGGCAACAAATAATGTTAAACCTGCGATAAACCTTATAACAGAAAATGTTGAGCACCCTGATGGTATGGTAATCGTTGTTTCTATAGATAAGGGTATTCGTCCATGTGCGGATAACGATGGGCGTATTTGGGTGAAAAATGGTTCCGATAAACGAGCGGTGACAGCCATTGAAGAGATGCAACGAATGTTTCAAGCTGCAACACTCGTCCATGCAGATGAACTTAAAGTTCAAAACACATCTATTGATGATATCGATATGGACTATTTTTCAGACTTTTTCCAAAATGTTGTTGGTGAAGATTTGTCTTCTCAATCAAGAAGTCATAGCGAGCTGCTAGGGTCGATGAACTTGATGCAAGAAGATAATTTAAATCTATGTGGTACGTTGTTGTTGGCACGGCAGCCTCAATTCAAATTACCAGCATTCATTGTAAAAGCAGTCGCTTTCCCTGGTACGGATATCACAGACGAAGAGTACAATGATAGTAGAGATATTCATGGCAAATTAGGTGTTACTTATCAAGAATGTATGAGTTTTATACTTACCAATATCCGTCATGTGCAAGCTGGGCAAGGTTTTAATTCTGTAGGGGAACCTGAAATACCTAAAATTGTGTTTGAAGAGTTAATTGCTAATGCATTGATCCATAGGGACTACTTCACCAAAGCTCCAGTGAAATTATTTGTGTTTTTAGATCGTATAGAAATCATTAGTCCTGGGCATCTACCAAATAACCTCACTATTGATAATATTGTTAATGGTAATTCTAACAGTCGAAATCCAATCATTGCTTCATTTGCGAGATATGTGCTTCCATATCGTGGTATTGGCAGCGGTGTTCAAAGGGCGATAAAAAATTGGCCCAATATTGAATTTATTGATAATAGAGATAAAAATGAGTTTAAAGTTGTGATTAAGAGAGAGTGTTGATCTTATGTGCATAACTAAGCTTAGAATTAAATTACTTTAGTTGTTTAGCACCTGTCTATAGAGACTCTAGGGTATAATGAGGGGTACAGTTGTTGTGTCTTGTTTTAATTTTCTATTTAAACAAAGGCTTAGCTAATCCTGGGCGGCATGATGTAATTATCCCCCTTTCTCGTAACAGAGAAAGTCATACATAAGCTTTAGAAAACGGAGACTTCGGTCTCCGTTTTTTTATGCTTTGAAATCGTCACTCCGACAGCGAGGCTCGAGCGTGATAGGGAATCTTTATCGTCTAGTTATAGAAACCTGACTGCCGATGGTTACTCTTGCCTCTCATGATATCCTCTGCTCAATATTGCTCTTTATGATTTTGGGTCTTATATTCAATGGTACAGTTATGACATTGATTTAACATGGATAGCTGTTGAGTGAAGGACAATAAATACTTGATTAAATATAGATTAATCAAGTCAACAATAAGTCAGTGGAGACTCCCCAATGAAAAAATTACTTTCAGTACTTGCTGTATCTGCAGCGGTAATGGCACCGGCAGCATTTGCTTCTTCGCCTGTTATGTTTTCAACGATCAATGGTTTCAACGCTCCGGATTCAGATGCGGTTGGCGGTGTACGTCTGGCTCTGCTTCACGGGCAAGTCAATGACCTTAAAGGTGTCGACCTTGCGGTTGTTGGTATGTCTGAGACGCAAACCACGACAGGTGTGAATCTTGGTATTTTTGGTGCATCAAAAGTAAACCAAGAAATGACAGGTGCTTCACTAGGTTTCTTTAACTGGAACACAGGTAAAACAACAGGTGTTAACCTAGGTGCTGTTAACATTACTAATGATGTAAAAGGCGCGAACGTGAGTTTCGTAAACTACTCCGAAGGTAACACTATGGTGGATGTTGGCGCTGCGAACCTTTCAGAGGTGTCTACGGTTCAGGTTGGTATCTTCAACAAAACCAACAAAATTGAAGGAGTACAGATTGGTCTGATCAACTGTGCTGACAATGGTTTTTTCCCGTGCTTCCCAATTGTGAATTTCGCTAAGTAAGACGGTAGCTGCGCTGGTTTTAATATTGGTGAGCGACGTTCTTGCCAAGGCTTAAAGCTATCCATGATTGAACCTATCAACGCCTTTACTTCTATGTTTGGGCGTTATTCTACATCTGCTATCTCACTCCTTAAACGTTACTGTAAGCATGTTGTTTTATACTCTTGTTGCGATGTTCTCACTTGTGGGTACAATGTGCGCTAAATTTTCAATGATGACTTATATGCTTTGATTAATCCCCATACCGTCGATTTTAAAAAGGCTTTCTTAAGTCTGACCGTCAGCTTTTTAGTGGTTTTTAGCTTGTTACTTGTTGATTCAGCGGAAGAGTCAGAAAAGCAGTATGGAATTGAAAACCAAGGCGTGACACGCTCTTTAGCGGAGCTTACACAGATTATTAATGCGCTTGAATATAATATTACCGCACTTTATCCGCTGCATGGGGATACCTACGTATTCTCACATGAGCAAAAGGTCGAAGGTGATACGTGTTACTTCATTAGTGAAGAGCAAGCTGCACCTCGATTTGATTTTATGTTCTCTGGCCCAAGTGAGATGTGCGATCTAAAGTCGGAGCTTCATTTAGAAGCAGGTAGGCGCATGTTTATCGCACCCACCATGGCTTACTTTGCGAATACCATTGATACCATCTCTGCGATTTACTTTATCTCCAAAGATAAATTTATTATATCGTCGCCTTCCGATTTCGCCCGTTACATTAAAGGTGACACCTTTGATTCAGTCGTCAATAGTCGCCCTTATTGGGTTAATACGATTCGTTTTGGCTTAGCTCAGGGTCAAGATCAAGTGGTGTATACCGGCCAATACGATGACTACCTAACAGGGAAGAAGGTAGTGACCTTAACCAAGGGTATCTATGTTGATGGTGAGTTTAAAGGAGTACTCGGTGTTGATGGTTACGTCTCTAATCTCGTCTCGAATCCCGTACATGGATACAAGGTGACGAGCGCAAGAGGAGTAAACAAATATGGGCTGTTGGACTTTACCTATTCACGGCCTTTGTATGTCGATGGAGTCAATACTGAGTTATACCTGACTATTGAAGAAGGAAAGAGTGAGCACTTCTTACATTTGCTGGAACTGGAGAGGGTTCAATTACTGATTTTGTTAGCTTTGTACTTTATCTCAGCACTATGGTTGTGGCGGTTTTATACCAAGCAAAAGCACAAGCGATTGAAGAATTTAGCGATGCTCGACCCATTGACTGGTTTATATAATCGGCGTGGTTTTGAAGCTCGGTTGCTGAACCAAAATGAGGAGCCAATTATTGGTGTTGGCGTATTTGATATCGATGATTTCAAAGTGGTGAATGACCAGTATGGTCATAAGGTGGGAGATGAGGTGATTTGCCATGTTGCTCAGTTAATGCTGAACAGCGTTAGGCAGAAAGATATCGTGGCGAGATTTGGTGGTGAAGAGTTTGTTGTCGCGATTACGGGCGAATCATCCGAATTACTTTCATCGATCTTTGAACGAATTCAAAATGACATTAGTTTACAAAGTTATCGATGCGCGACCGGTGACAAGATTAATATATCAGTCTCCGGGGGAGCGGCGCTTTACTCTCTGTACAAGTTCGACAGCATTGGACACTTGTGGGAAAACCAGAGTATTCGTTCATCAGATGAGCAGCTTTATAAGGCGAAGGCCGCAGGTAAGAATCAAGTGTCTATTCACGTACATTAATCTGTGAACTGCAGTTTAGAGCCTAGTCGTTTGCTAGGCTCTTTTTTATTTAAGGAAAAAGACCCTTAAGATGAAACAGTAGCTAAGAACAAAATGCAGCTAAGGCCAAATGTCTTCCGACGAGGTGTTACTTCTTCACGCGGACTTTTCTCATCCACTTCTGATGAACACCACGGCGTAAGCTCTGGAAGCTGTTTTCTACTTTGTCGACACCAAGCAGAATCACTAGCGCCATTAGCGTGATAATAACCGACTGTGAAAGGTGGCCAAGTGCGATCATCATACCTAATGCAGCGAGTACCCAGATAATCGCGGCTGAGGTGACGCCATGAATCTTTCCATCCAATGTCATCATTACCCCAGCACCAAGGAATCCAACCCCCGTAATTATCTGACCAAGTACACGAGCTTGATCGAGTGTGTTGGGGGATAGGCTAATCGCCATGGTGAGGAAGAAGTAAGTACCGCTAATGATAAGGATCGATGTCCGTATTCCGACGGGTTTACCGCGTGTTTGCCTTTCGATTCCGATCAAAGAACCACACAACATGCATGCTGCGAGTCCTGCCCAGCTAAAGGGGGCAAGGTTGAGAGCTTGTTCTATAAATTGTGACATATCACCCCTCCTAAGAATTTAGAATAGAGCCGAGTATGCTAATAATAGACCGGACGATCGAACAAAAAATTTTTGTCGTGAAGGTGCATTTAGCAACGTGTTATCGTTACAGATAAGCTTAGTCGCTTTTTGAAGCTCGCTCGCTATTCAATATGCAGATCGAGTGGCGTCTTGCTGCTGCGTCCGCCAATTTCACGGGTTAACTTAGGTACTAGATAGCCAGAAACCTCAGATATTAATCCCTTAAAGTGATGTTTCGCTTCTTCATCGGAGATATAGAAATGAGCAGCGCCCTGAACTTTATCAAGTACATGCATGTAGTAAGGTAAAACACCGGCGTCGAATAGCTTATCACTCAATTCTTTCAATGAGTTAGCGCTGTCATTCACGCCTTTTAGCATCACACCTTGATTGAGCAGAGTTGCACCACTTAGTTTCAATTTATGGAAGGCTTGTTTGAGTTCTAAGTTGATTTCATTGGCATGATTAATATGGCTGACCATCACCACGTTGAGACGAGTATTAGCCAATGTTTGGCATAGTTCATCCGTCACGCGTGCAGGGATTACAACCGGTAAACGGCTATGGATACGAACGGTTGTCACATGCGGAATTTGTTCGATGGCATTGATCAGCCAATCTAGTTCGCTGTCCTTTGCCATCAGAGGGTCGCCGCCAGATAAGATCACCTCGTTGATCTCGGGATGTTGAGCCACATAATCGAGGCTGGTCTGCCAAACAGACTTCGATCCTTTGTTATCTTGATAAGGGAAATGACGACGGAAGCAGTAACGACAGTTAATCGCGCAGCCACCTTTCACGATCATTAGCGCGCGGCTTTTGTATTTGTGTAGTAGTCCCGGAATCGCGTTTTCTTGCTCTTCTAAGGGGTCAGCAGAATAGCCTTGGTGTACTTCGAACTCTTCGGTTAAAGGTAATACCTGACGCAGTAATGGGTCGTGTGGGTTGCCTTTTTCCATTCGCTCCACAAAGCTAAGAGGAACTCGAAGTGAAAACAGCTCACGTGCTGCGAATCCTTTTTGCCACGGTGTTGGGTCTATTTCCAATGCTTCAAGCAGTTTTGTCGGGTCAGAGATCGCATTCGATAGTTGTTTGAGCCAGTTTTGCTCAACAGATTCGACTTTTCGGGTTATGATATGCGGCATTGAAATTAACTCAAAGATGTGGAAGAGAAAATCATGGCGTCAGTAAGCACCAATGAATTCAAAGGCGGTTTAAAATTCATGTTAGATAACGAGCCTTGCGCAATTATCGACAATGAATACGTTAAGCCAGGTAAAGGCCAAGCGTTTAACCGTGTAAAACTTCGTAAACTGCTGTCAGGCAAAGTGTTAGAGAAAACATTCAAGTCAGGCGAAAGCTTCGAGCTTGCAGATGTTGTTGACGTTGAACTAGGCTACCTATACAACGATGGCGAATTCTACCACTTCATGAACAACGAAACATTTGAGCAAATCGCAGCAGACGTAAAAGCAGTCGCTGATTCAGCAAAATGGTTAGTTGAAAATGACGTTTGTACTCTAACGTTGTGGAATGATAACCCTATCACTGTTACTCCGCCAAACTTTGTTGAGATCGAAGTAACTGAAACCGATCCTGGCCTGAAAGGCGATACACAGGGTACGGGTGGTAAACCTGCAACTCTAGCAACAGGCGCGGTAGTTCGTGTTCCTTTATTCATCGCTATCGGTGAAGTTGTTAAAGTTGATACTCGTACTGGCGAATACGTTGGTCGTGTGAAGTAATTTGATTGTGTCCATCTTGTTTAAGGTGGCTCAGTGAAATAGAAAAGGTCGCTTATGAGCGGCCTTTTTTGTATCTGACGTTTGAGAAAGAGCAGGTACGAGTAAACGAGATTCGACAAGCAACAAAAAAGCAGAACAAGATAATCCTGTTCTGCTTTTAGTACTTTCGTTCTTAAACTCTTCGAATCTCAGTTACCCGAATCTCGAACCTGCTCTTAACTGTTAAATCATAAAAATGAAGATAACAGATAGCGCGCTGATTAGGCCTGCAACGAAGTAGCAACCCACTTTACCTGCAACGCCGACGTGGAACTTAAGGTCGTGCATGCCGTGGTGAAGACGGTGCATTGCGTGCCACATTGGCAGTGCTAGCGTACCGATAATGAATAGCGCACCGATAATGCTGGTGGCAAACTCAGAGACACGCTCGTAGCTCATTGCATCCGCATCGATAATGCCCATTGGCACCAAGATACCCAGCACTAGAATCGTGATTGGTGTAATCATCGCGAACCAAGTACCGCCAGCGCCGAATAGCCCCCACCAGATTGGTTCATCAGAGCGTTTCGGATTGTGGTTAACATTGTAATTTGTGTTCATAACGAAGCTCCTTACACCACCATCAGAACGATTAAAGAAATAAATGCCACCGCTGCCCACTGGGTCAGTACGATGATTCTTTTATCTACCAATTTGCCTTTAAGACGGATTGGCATTACTTGAGGCATCATGCTGAAGAAGGTCTGAGCGTGCAGTAAGCTGCCAAGCAGTGCCACGATGTTGATACCAACAACGATAGGGTTAGCCATAAAGCTCAACCAACCTTGCCACGCTTCAGGGCCTTTCACTAGCGAACCCAAACCGAAGGTTAGGAACAGAGTAAATAGAATCAAAGGCAGTACAGTCGCTTCACGTAGCATGTAGAAGCGGTAGAACGGATGGTTGCTCCACCACGTTCTCTTCATCTCGCGAACATAAGGCTTACGATTGCTCATATTGTGCCTCCTCTGCTGTTTTTACTTGCGATCCATCAGGCTTGAACATCGAGATAACGAAGTCCATTGAAGACTCAACTTTGCCTTGGTTTACTGCCGCTGCTGGGTCTACTTTCTTCGGACAAACGTCAGAACAGTAACCTACAAACGTACAGCCCCAAGCACCATTGTCGCCATTGATAAGCTTCATGCGCTCAGCTTTACCATTGTCACGGCTATCTAGGTTGTAGCGGTGAGCAAGAGCAAGTGCCGCAGGGCCGATGAACTCAGGGTTTAGACCAAACTGAGGACACGCTGCGTAACACAAACCACAGTTGATGCAGCCAGCGAACTGTTTGTACTTCGCCATTTGCTCTGGAGTTTGGATGTTAGTGCCGTCTTCTGGCTTGCGATCGTTACCAATGATGTATGGCTTTATTGCTTCAAGGCGCTCGATGAACGGCGTCATGTCGACAATCAAATCTTTCTCGATTGGGAAGTTAGCCAAAGGCTCAATCTTGAAGCCATTCGGGTAGTCACGTAAGAAGCTTTTACATGCCAGTTTTGGCACGCCATCAACCATGATGCCGCAAGAACCACAAATCGCCATACGACAAGACCAACGGTAAGACAGGTCTTTATCTAGGTTGTCTTTGATGTAACCGATCGCATCAAGTACTGACATGGTTTCATCAAACGGAACTTCAAAGGTTTGAAAGTGAGGTTCTGCATCGTGCTCAGGGTCATAACGCAGGATTTCAATTTTTTGGATTCGATTCGCTGACATTATGCTTGCTCCTCTTCGCTCTTCTTAGCATTCTCTTCTGCTGCTTTTTCAGCAGCAGCGGCTTTCTCGGCTGCTTCACCGTATAGACGAGCTTTAGGTTGAGATTTAGTAATCTTAACGCCGCTGTAGTCGATGGTTGGTGCTGCATCTTCGTTGTAGAAAGAGAGAGAGTGTTTCAGGAAGTTCACGTCATCACGTTCTGTGCAGTTGTCGTCTAGACGTTGGTGTGCACCGCGAGACTCTTTACGAAGGATCGCTGAGTGAACCATTGCTTCTGCAACTTCAAGGCCGTAACCCACTTCGATAGCGTAAAGTAGGTCAGTGTTGAACACTTTGCCTTTGTCTTTAATGCTGATCTTCTTGTAGCGCGCTTTCAGTTCAGTGATTTTGTCGATGGTTTCTTGCATCAAGTCTTCTTGACGGTAGATACCACAACCCGCTTCCATGGTGTGACCCATTTCAGTACGGATATCAGCCCAGTTCTCATCGCCTTCTTGAGCCAAGATGCCTGCGATGCGATCTTCAACCGCTTTAATTTGTTTAGTGATAGCTTCTTCGTTCCAGCCTTTGAATTCAGCGGCACGTTTCACGGCTTGCTCACCGGCTACGCGGCCAAATACGACGAACTCAGCCAGAGAGTTAGACCCTAGGCGGTTTGCACCGTGTAGGCCAACTGAAGCACATTCACCAACGGCGAATAGGCCTTTAATGCGAGTTTCACACGTACCGTTAGTTTCAATACCACCCATGGTGTAGTGAACGGTAGGGCGAATTGGGATTGGCTCTTTTGCTGGGTCTACGTTTACGTACGCTTTTGCAAGCTCACAGATGAACGGAAGACGCTCTTGCAGGTACTCTTCACCCAGGTGGCGAAGGTCAAGGTGTACGACATCACCAAGCGGGTGCTTGATGGTGTTGCCTTTCTGCTGCTCGTGCCAGAATGCTTGAGAAACTTTGTCACGAGGACCCAGTTCCATGTATTTGTTTTTCGGCTCGCCCACTGGAGTTTCAGGGCCCATGCCGTAATCTTGTAGGTAACGGTAGCCGTTCTTGTTGACGATGATACCGCCTTCACCACGACAACCTTCGGTCATCAAGATGCCAGTGCCCGGTAGGCCTGTTGGGTGGTATTGAACGAACTCCATATCACGCAGTGGTACACCGTGGCGATAAGCCATTGCCATACCGTCGCCCGTTACGATGCCGCCGTTAGTATTGCAGTGGTAAACACGACCTGCGCCACCCGTTGCTAGAACAACAGATTTCGCTTTAATCGTAACAAGCTCACCTTCAGACATATGAATCGCGATAAGGCCTTGTACTTCGCCATCTTCAACGATCAAATCCACCACAAAGTACTCATCAAATCGTTTGATTGTGTCGTACTTCATCGAAGTCTGGAACAGAGTATGAAGCATGTGGAAGCCGGTTTTATCCGCTGCGAACCACGTTCTCTCTACTTTCATACCGCCGAATCGGCGTACGTTTACTTCACCGTTTTCTTTACGACTCCATGGGCAGCCCCATTGTTCCATTTGGATCATTTCGCGAGTCGAGTTTTCAACAAAGTATTCAACAACATCCTGTTCACATAGCCAGTCGCCACCGCCAACAGTATCGTTGAAGTGGTTATCTAGGCTATCTTCGTCTTTAATTACTGCTGCTGAACCGCCTTCTGCTGCTACCGTGTGCGAACGCATTGGGTAAACTTTAGAAATCAGTGCTACTTCCAATTCAGGATTAGCTTCAGCCGCAGCGATAGCTGTACGAAGACCAGCGCCGCCTGCGCCGATGACTGCGATATCTGTGGTAATTGTCTTCACAGTTATTCTCCAGTGTGATGCGGAGTATTCCGCTTGTTATTATAAAAAGCTTATTTAGGAGGTTCTAAATCGTAGGAACCATTTAGCACCCCTAAGCCTTAAGTGGTAGGTTCAGTGTAAGAGAGGAAGGCATTTCAAAAATTGATGCATTTGGGTTTTTAGGTCGGTAATGCATATGGAGGCATAGAAATTATAGGTTATGTGACTGCAATCACGGCAATGAATTGTTGATAACGATTAACCCACAGGACGGGTGTTAACGGCTTGTTGAGTATGATTTTCGTTATCAATGTTGATGTGAAAGCTGCATTGATAATTGTATTGTAGAACGTAATTTTCTGGCTTCATTAAAACAACATTTTGCTTTCATCAATAGACAGATAGAAGCTTACAAAAGAGACGAAAGGTGGTAATTTTCGTCGCCTAGAATTCAGTGATATGGAACTTAATAATGCACTCTACATGGCAACCCGCCGCAACCATTAAGCAGTTAAAGCAACGTGCTGATATCCTTAATCAAATTCGCCAGTTCTTTACAGAGCGAAACGTGATGGAAGTGGATACGCCTGCGATGAGTCACGCCACGGTGACGGATGTGCATTTGCATACGTTCAAAACTGAATTCGTAGGGCCGGGTTATGCGCACGGCCAGCCACTGTTCTTTATGACAAGCCCAGAGTTTCATATGAAACGACTGTTAGCGGCGGGCAGTGGCTGTATCTACCAAATTTGTAAGTCTTTTCGTAACGAAGAAAATGGCCGTTATCACAACCCTGAGTTCACTATGTTGGAGTGGTATCGCGTTGGTTTTGATCATCATGACTTGATGGATGAAATGGATTTGCTGTTACAGCAGGTCTTAAAGTCGGGCTCAGCACAGCGAATGACTTATCAACAAGCCTTTATTGATGTGTTAGGTGTGTGTCCACTGGAAGATTCGATGGATACGCTAAAGCAAGCTGCAGCGAAACTAGGGCTCAGCGACATTGCAGATCCAGAAGAAGACCGCGATACCTTGCTGCAGCTGCTGTTTAGTATTGGGGTTGAAGCTAAGATAGGGCAACAAGTGCCTGCGTTTGTTTATGACTTCCCGGCTTCACAAGCTGCACTAGCCAAGATTAACCCGAATGATCCACGAGTGGCGGATCGCTTTGAGGCGTACTTCAAAGGGATTGAATTGGCAAACGGCTTCCATGAACTCGATAAACCACAAGAACAACTTCAGCGCTTTGAAGATGATAATGCCAAACGTATTGAGATGGGCTTATCGCCTCAACCGATTGACCATCACTTGATTGAGGCATTAAAAGCGGGCTTACCAGACTGTGCCGGTGTTGCTCTAGGTATCGATCGTCTGATCATGCTGGCACTCGGCTACGACCACATCGATGATGTGACGGCTTTTCCTTTCCCACGCTCTTAGCTTTTTGCTTTTGTTTTTACTGAGAGTTAGTAGTCCTTAGCTATTAACGGTTAACCATTAACTCTCAGCTTTCAATCCGCTTCATTAGCCGACCAAAATACCTGTACCCACTATTTGACCAGAATTCCGGTGCCACTAGCTAACCAGAATACCAGTACCCACTACGGCAACAATGGCACCTATCCAAGCGTAGGCATTTGGTCTCTGCTTGGTATACAGCCAAAGTATCGGTAACAACATGATGGGCGTGGTTGAAGATAACAGAGCGACCATGCCAACATTGCCTTCCTGCAACGCGTACAAGATCAGCGTCATTCCCACCGCCATTGCCAAAAAGCCGTTAACCGCGGTAATCGCGAATATCTGCTTATTCATTGGGTTAAGTGAGCGTGAAAGTTTGGCGCCCGTTAAACGAAACAGTGAGTGAGCCACAAAGGCGGTGATCATTCGAATGGCAGAGGCGGCTATTGGGTCAATGCTAGTTTGCATCACGGGTTTGGCAATAATGCCGCCCAATGCTTGGCAGATCGCGGCGGTGATTCCCAACGCAACACCAATCCACACCGTGCCCTTAATGGTTTCGAGTTGGTTGTTCGCTTGTCCACGACGACCAAAGAAGATCGCGGTTAACACGCCACTAAACACCAACGCCGAGCCAATCAGCTCCACCGAAGTCATGCTTTCGCTAAACAGGAAGTAACCAAGAATCGCCGAGAACACGGCGTGACAAGAGAACAGCAAACCCGCTTGGCGCGGTCCCATTCGGTTCAAACAGGCAAATAGGGCCGTATCACCAATGAAGATACCAATTAGACCCGACAGCATCATCGGCGTGACTAAGTCAGCTTCGACACTTGACCAACCGCCAGTAAACCAAGCCATGCTTGATAAGATGATCGCGGTACAACCCATTCGCCAGCGGCTATAGGCGAAAGAACCTAAGTGTTGAGCAGGCTTTACTGACATTAGGCTCGCAATCGCCCAAAGAAAAGCGGCAGCTAGAGCTAACCATTCGAATCCCATCTGAATAACATCCTTGTGTCTGGGATAAATTAGCTCATCAATATGCATCAAACCGAACTGAGAACAAAGTGATTCTTATGAAAGAACGACTTTGTTTCAGTTATTAGTATATGTCAGCTGTCACCTGCTGGTGTGGTTCACTTATTTTTCTTGAGGCGCGCTATATCTCAAAGCGCTATACTTTAAAGCGCTATACCTTAAAGCGCTCCACGTCTTGGCGCATCGACTCAGCAGCGCTGCTCATTTCATTTGAGCTATTGCGACTGCTTTCCGCTTGCTGGGCAAGATCGTCGGATGCGTCTTTGATTCCTTGCGTATTGCGGCTGATGTCCTCGCTGACCGCGCGTTGCTCTTCTGCAGCACTCGCTATTTGCAGCGCCATATCGTTGATTTCAGTGATCGCTTGCGTGATTTTAGTCAGGCTGCCATGGGCTTGTTCTGCGAAGCCAACACTGTTCTCTGCCAGTTGAGTGCTGGTGGTCATGCTTTCAACGGCATGTTCGGTATTCTTCTGCAGCGTATCAATCATCACGCGGATTTCTTCGGTCGAGCCATGCGTTCTTTGGCTGAGCACGCGCACTTCATCGGCCACAACCGCAAACCCACGACCTTGTTCACCCGCTCGAGCGGCTTCAATCGCGGCATTCAATGCCAACAGGTTGGTCTGTTCGGCAATGCCTTGAATGGTGGATAGGATCTGGTTGATGCTTTGAGCATTGCTCTCTAATTCACGAATCACATTGGCGGCATCTTCAACTTGAGTCGCCAGGCCAGTAATCGCATCACGGTTTTGTTGGATAACTTCTTGGCCTTCGTTACAAGCGGTGGCCGATGCTTGAGAAGCGGATGCCGTTAATTCGGCATGGCTAGCCACTTCGGCTGCGGTGGCGGACATCTCATGAATCGCGGTCGCAATTTGGTTGATATCGTTTTGTTGATTCTCAACGCTAATCGAAGATTGGGTCGCCAGTTGATTGGCTTTCTCTGCATGATTGTTGAGATCGTGGCTGTGCTCTATCACGCCCTTCAACATGCTTTGCATCTGGCTTAAGAACTGGTTCACAAGCTCGGCAAGTTTACCAATCTCATCCATACGTGTGATATCAATGCGCTGAGTGAGATCGCCTCTGCCTTGAGCGAGCTGAGTCAGCGCTTCTGACAAGGTTTGTAATGGAGAAAGTAGGCGGTTGATCACCATTGTGCTCGCAATTGAAATGATGATGTACAAAATCAAAGAGGTCAGCGTGATGAATTGAATGGCATCGGATACTGCAGAAAACGCCATGTCTTTATCGATAACGATACCTAACGACCAATCGGTGTTCGGGACATTGGCAATATAGACCAGCTTATCGCCTTGACCCGGCCAAGTGAGAGTGGTGATCATCTGGTCTTGGAGCAGTTGTGACACCTTGTTGGTTGTGAGTTCTGGATTCAAACTGGTCAGTGGTTTTTGACTCAGTTCTTCATCACTGTAGGCCACAATGTTGTTATTGCCGTCGACTAAAAACGCAAAGCCATCGTTATCCAGTTTTACATTGAGCACGGTATCAATAATGCTAGTTACGGTTAGATCGGCCGCGAGAACACCTTGTCTATCGCCATTGAATGCTTTCGCAAAACTGATGACAATGCTGCCGTCAAAGTCTTGATAAGGTTCGGTAATGATGAGGTCTGATGTTGCGTTGGCGTCTTTATACCAAGGGCGAGTGCGCGGGTCATAACCTGCTGGCCAATCTTCACCTTTGTCGCCATAGGCGATCGTGCCATCGCTGAATCCTGCATAAACAGACAAGAATTGTCCGGCTTGCTTGGTGATCAATAACTCGCGATCAGAGTTGCTACTACTTGAAATAGTCGATTCATTGGCAAGCATCATATCACTGCGGATTGAGAGCCAATCGGCAATGTAATTGGTGGTGCCAACACTGACATTTTTCATTTCTTGGTTAATCGCGACCTCGGTTTCTTGAGTCAGCTGATTAACTGATATCCAGGCTTGAGCGCCACTTACGACGGCGATAATGACCGCAATCGCGATCTGAATTTTAAACTTAATAGTATGTCTCAAGGTCTATTCCTCTCTATTAGACAAAAACCTAATTACGTACTTGATGGTGAATTGGTGTGTCTCTGATGCGTGTATAGTGTCGTTGTCTTGATGTTGGTAAATGTGTTTAAAATCAAAAATTTAAAATAACTTGTCGTTATTTTTAATAAACCGTGAAGTAGAATCACAATTATCTATCGATTAAAAACTGATAAACCCTCCAGATAGCGAAATCATGATTGCTATCTGGAGGGTTGTAGTGAAAAGTTAACGTGCTAGGTGATAATAAGCTAACGTGCTAAGTGATGATAAACAGTGCGAGGTAGACCATCAACAAGCCGACAATACCTAAGATGATACCCATCTTCGCCATGTCTTTACTTTCGATAAGCCCGGTCGAGTAGGCCAACGAGTTTGGTGGTGTCGATACGGGTAAAATCATACCTAGCGATGCAGAGAAAGCGACCACAACCAACAAGCCTTGAAGGCCTCCTATCGCAACCAAGCTTTCCATTGATGCACCAATCGCAGCGGCTATCGGCATCAGTAAGTTGGCCGTTGCGGTGTTTGACATGAAGTTCGCCATTAACCAACATACGATGGATAACGTTAGCACTACCGCCGTTGGTGAGAGCAACTCATAATCAATCGCGTGTGCGAGTGCCACGGCTAAGCCTGTTTTATCTAGTCCTATACCAATCGCAATACCACCCGCGACTAACCACAACACATCCCAGTTAATCAGCTTAAGCTCTTCTTTGCCCATGATGCCGGTGAGAGTAAAGACAGCCAGTGGAATGATAGACACCACATAAGTGTTCATGCCGTGCAGTTTGGTGGTCATCCACAATAGGATAGTGGCAGCGAAGGTGACGTAAACCACAATCGCACGCCAGCTTTTTCTAAATTGACCATCAAGCTTGAGCACCATGTTTCTTTCCTTGGACGGGAAAAATTTCTGCAGAAGGAACCAAGCGATGGTCAGTTGGATGATCACAAAGGGTAAGCCCATCATCATCCAGCTAAGGAAGTCGATACTGTTTTCGCCAGTTAGGTATTGCAGTGCGATCGCATTGGGTGGTGTACCTATGGGTGTTGCGATGCCACCGGTATTGGCGGCGATTGGAATACACAACACGAGCGCTTTAATCCCCATGTCGCCTTTTGGTGCAGAGGCTACGATAGGACCTAGCAATGCGAGCATCATTACCGTTGTTGCGGTATTTGACATGAACATTGAGAACACGGCGGTGATAAGCATTAAACCCAGCATAATAAAGCGTGGTTCTGTGCCAAATGGTTTGAGCAGCACACGAGCTAAATTGTTGTCGAGTTCGTATTTGGATGCGGATATCGCAAGAGCAAAGCCACCCATGAAAAGGATGATGATTGGTGACGAAAATGCACCGAAGATGTCGGTATATTTGATTAATTCACCGAGATCGTGTCCTGCTGGTGGGTTTCTAAATAGATGTAAACCCTTGTCGGAAATCATCACCAGTTCAAGCGCAATGATCAGAATTGACGTGGCGAATACTGGAACGGGTTCAAGCACCCACAGTAGAGCTGCTAGTAAGAATATCGCCAACAAGCGGTGTTGAATCAGCGTGAGGTCATCGATAGGTATGGAATCTATTGGCATGAATAACACGCCTAAGGGAATCGCAAAACAAATCAACAGCTTGACCAGAACGCCAATATTGAGTTTAGGCATGTACAAAGACCCCATGAATAAAATATCTTCAAATAGAGTAAGTTATCTGGATTGTTGGTACTTGGAGACGGGTTGTAAAATCGAAAAGTTGTTTAAGGTTTCGACAGTTGTTTTGCTTTTGGTCAATATTTTATCTGGGCAATTAGAGGCAAGAGTGAGAAGCAGCAGGTGGCTGGGCAGGGGTTGAGGATTGAGGTTTGAAAGCTTGGGTTGTTAGAGCTTGAGTAGGAAACAAATTGGTAGAGTTCAGAAAAAGGCGCGTTCTTCTCTGATATAGAAAAAGTAACGCGCCTTTAAAACTAAATGAGTTAACTCAGATCGTTAAGCTTGGTCAGTGTTCTCTGCTGAATCAACAGCTTCAGTCTCAACGTCTTTACCCGCAATGTGCGCGAAAGGAGTGCCTAGAACGGTTTTCTCACCATTCTGCATAGTGTCGTCAAACTTGATTGCATCTTTAGCAAACAGGTTGATAACCGTTGAACCAAGCTTGAAGCGACCCATCTCTTCGCCTTTCTTCAAGACAATAGATTTATCACCTTGTGCTGGGTAATCCCACTTGTAAACCGAGTTACCGCGAGGTGGCGTGATGGTGCCAGCCCATACTTGCTCGATGCTACCTACGATAGTTGCACCAACCAGCACTTGTGCCATTGGGCCAAACTCAGTATCAAAGATACAAACCACACGCTCGTTACGTGCGAATAGGTTTGGAACGTTCTCTGCCGTTAACGGGTTAACTGAGAACAGGTCTCCGGGAACGTAGATCATCTGACGCAGTGTGCCGTCGCATGGCATGTGCACACGGTGATAATCACTTGGCGACAAGTAAAGCGTTGCGAATTCACCGTCTTTAAACTCATCGGCTAGGTCTGCATCACCACCAAGCAACTCACGTGCTGAGTAGTTATGGTTTTTAGCTTGAATCAGTTGACCATCAGTAATTGGGCCAAACTGACTTACACGTGCATCAGCAGGGTGAACAATCACAGAGTCACCTTCTGCGATAGGGCGCATGCCTTCTTTCAATTCACGTACGAAGAATTCATTGAATGTCTTAAAGTGTTTTGGATCGCTATGCAGAGCTTCATCCATGTTCACTTTGTATTGCTTGATGAACCAGTTAATGATCGCTGTCGTTAAACCACCCGCTTTAGCAGACGCCAGTTTACCAACTAAACGAGTCAGGCCATGTTGTGGGATCCAGTACTGCAATCCAACTTTAATCTTATCCATTGTATTAATTTTCCAATGCTAATTGTTTTTCAATTAAATCTGTCGATGACGGTTTAGGGCGCGAGATGTTACTTAAGTTCGCGCCAATTGTCAGTAAATGCACACATTTGTTCACAAAAACGCGATTAGAGATCGGCTTTCTTGCTTCGTGAGTACTGACGGTTATCTTTGTTGTCAGCCATTGTTTCAATAATGCGATGGTAGCTAGCAAAACGTAAGCGGCTAATTTTTCCGTCTTCAACGGCTTCACGTAGAAGACATCCTGGGTCGTCATTGTGTTTACAGTCGCGGAACTTACAGCCACCTAGGTATGGCTTGAATTCAATGAAAGCATCTGTGACTTCATCGGGTTCTAAATGCCATAAGCCGAATTCACGTACCCCTGGGGAATCGATAAGATCACCACCAGAAGGGAAGTGATACAAACGCGCTGCTGTGGTGGTGTGTTGACCCAGTCCTGAGTTTTCAGAAACTGCGCCTTCTTCAATGTCCAATGTTGGCATCAGTGCATTCACTACGCTGGATTTACCTACACCAGATTGACCAACGAAAATGTTGATACGATCTTTCAGTTCAGCTTCCAACTCTTTGATGCCGTAACCCGACTCTTTACTCACGAACATGACTTTATAGCCGATTTTCTCGTATATCTTCAGTGTTTCGCGGTATTCGCTAATTTGTTGTTCTGTCAGCAAGTCAACTTTATTGAGTACAACTAAAGGGGCGATATTCACCGTTTCAGAGGCGATCAAGTAGCGGTCGATGATATTAAGTGATAGCTCTGGTAGTACAGCTGAAACGATAACCATTTGGTCTACGTTTGCGGCAACCGGTTTGAGGCCGTCATAGTAGTCAGGGCGAGTTAGCATTGACGTTCTTGGCTCAACGGCTTCGACAACACCTGAGATGCCAGCCATGGATTCTAAGCCTGCACGCCAAGTTACTCGGTCACCAGAAACTAAAGTCTCAATACTACGGCGTAAGTTACAACGGTGAACTTCGTTGGTTTCAAGATCTTCGATATCGGCATGTTGACCAAAGCGCGTAATCACGAGTCCGCTTTTTGTTCCGCCAAGCATGTTCTCGTCCCATTGGATAGAATCTTCTTTCTTGAGTCGCTTGTTCTGGTTGCTACGTACGCGACGTACCTGACCTTTGGTTAACTTCTTTTTTTTAGCCACAATTTTTCACTTAACACATCTAACTTGATGATTGGGAACTCAAACAGGATGTTGCTACTGCCATATGATTTCGATGGCTCTAAAGCTAGTTTGAGTATAGTTATTTGGGTATAGTACCTCTTTTATACATAAACAAATAGGCGACGCCTTATGTCCTTTAGCGATCAGAACCTTATTTGGGTTGATCTCGAGATGACAGGACTTGATCCTGAAACTCATAAAATCATTGAAATTGCTACTATCGTTACTGATAGTGAGCTTAATATCCTGGCTGAAGGACCTGTTTTGGCTATTCACCAACCTCAGAGTGAATTGGACAAGATGGACGAGTGGTGCACAACGACTCACACCGGCAGTGGCCTAGTGAAACGAATTCAAGACAGTACAGTTTCAGAACAAGATGCCATTCAACAAACGATTGAATTTCTGGAAAAATGGGTACCAAAAGGTAAGTCACCAATTTGTGGCAACAGCATTGGTCAAGATCGCCGATTCTTATACAAGCACATGCCAGAGCTGGAAGAGTACTTCCACTACCGCTATGTTGATGTTAGCACCCTGAAAGAGCTGACTCGCCGTTGGAAGCCTGAAGTGTTAGATGGTTTTTCTAAGTCGGGAAGCCACCTTGCATTAGACGATATTCGAGAGTCTATTGCTGAGCTGCAGTACTATCGAAAAACAATTATTAACATCTAATCAGATCAAATGTTCACGTTTATCTAACTTTTCAGGGACATAAGAGCTATTTTTTTTGCAAATATGTGTGCTTTTACAGCAGTTGAGTAAAAACTTGCTGATTTTTGCATTAAGGACTTGCATCACAAAAAAATGCTCTTATAATTCGCAGCCCTGAACGGCGAAAGACGTTTTCAGTTTGCGATACTAGCTCAGTTGGTAGAGCGCAACCTTGCCAAGGTTGAGGTCATCGGTTCGAACCCGATGTATCGCTCCAGCTTTATACTTTTAGGAAATAAATTCCTAGAGGGTCTCTTAGAGACAAAGACTCATTGACTTAAACAATGCATCCGGA
>NZ_JBFRVM010000072.1:0-44063 GCF_041475145.1 Vibrio sp. 10N.222.49.A3 | reverse complement strand
CTTCTGGTGCAGATCATGTTCCCGTATTTCGTTAATCGTCACAGCTCTCTGTATGAGTTAACTAAAACAGAGAGTAGTTAATGAGCGAAGAAGGAATCGTACAAGCTGTTTTTGGTCGAAGCATGGCTGATTTAATGGCTATAAACCCTGAAATTAAAGCTTCTATGAACCGTCATAATCCTGCTAGCTATAATGAGTTCGTTAGTCAAATCGACACTGACTTAGAGAATATTATCTCAAATACAGAATCAGGAAAGCAGCACCATTTTGCTAAGGGTGAAGATGAACTGACTCAGCACCTGATCGATCAGCTAAAGGTTTTATACCCATCTGTCCATCATGATCCTCAGAATGGTGGGCATTGTGATATATACATGGAAGCAAAGAGTGCTGATGGCGCGATGTTGCGTTGGATAACAGAAGCCAAGGTGTGGAAAGGTTTTGAATATGTGTATAGCGGGCTAGACGAACAGCTTATTCGTAGCTATGCAAACGGTGGTGTTTATAACAACAAAGGTGGATTGATTTTCTATTCGAAGCTTGCGTCTGGTGGTAAGTTTGCGATGGATCAGTGGTACGATGGTTTAATGGATGAAGGCGTATCAATTAGTCAGTTACGTGCCGATAGTCTTCGTTTTACTACTAGTCATAAGCTCAACGAAGGCCAAGGCGCAGACTATAGTGTAAGGCATTATATGGTTGACGTCTTTCATGAACGAACTAAGAAAGCCATTGAAACTGCTGAAGCTAAGGCTACCAAAGAACTTCGTAAAAAGATTGAAGCCGAAATGAAAAAGAAGTCTTCATAACCCCATACTGTCAACACTCTCTTTCCTAAGATATAGGTAACAAGCAAGCTTTCTACCGAGTTTATGGCTTATCAAGCCGATATGCTCATAAATCTGTATTGAGCAATTTTCATTCCTATTATCATATTGAAAATTAAAAACTCTATTCGATAGAATGCAGTAATAACTTCTTAAAGAACTAGGTAGTTAAGTTGATAGAACATTTTAATAAAGTCTATGAATTCAGAAGAATTAACTCACCGATAAAGGGCAGGAATAAAAACAAACGCTCTGGTTACGGCGTCTGTTAAAGGTCAACCAAAACAAGAAAGGCGCTCAATTGAGCGCCTTTCTTAATTCTACGAGTAAAAAGTCATTACTTCTTACGGCAGAACTCAGCGATTACGTACATTGATTGACCGCCGTTTGTTTTACCAGAAACAAGCTTAGGATCGTCACCAACGCTGATGCCACGGATAACAGTACCTTGCTTAATCACTTGGTTAGTGCCTTTGATTGGCAGGTCTTTGATTACTGTTACGTCGTCACCTTTTTTAAGCTCAACGCCGTTCACATCAAGAGGCTTATCATCAGCAGACATGCCGATTTGTGCCCAAACTGATGTTTCTTCTTCAAGGTACATCATGTCTAGTGCGTCTTGAGCCCAGCTTTCAGTGTTCAGACGAGTAAGTTGACGCCATGCCGTTACTTGAACTGGTGCCTCTTGACTCCACATGCTGTCGCTTAGGCAGCGCCAGTGGTTGATATCTTTAGGCTCGTCAATCTCACCAAGGCATTTGTCACATACCATGATGCCGTGATCCACTGTTACGTGGCTGTGTGGCGGTACTGCGTACGCAGTAAGAGAAGAATCAGAACCACATAGTTCACATTTAGATTGGCAGCGTTCTAGCATAGTAGCTTCAGAAGACATAATGGACTCACATTTATTAGGTATTAATTACGGGGCTATTATCCACTTTATTTACAATAAAGAAAGAGGTCGTACGGTATTCTGTCTTGATTAATTTTAGCCGAGATCAACCATTTGTGTTTTAACGTTGTATGCAAACGGTTAGCTAGAGAAGGTTGATTGGCCGCAGAAACAAAAATGCCAGCGGTTAGGCTGGCATTTGTTTAGTAGCAACGTTTTTTATTCTAAGAAGGAACCTGTTATTGATGCTGAAGTTAGCGCGTTGTCAATTAGGAAATCTACAGCTTGTGCCTGCATACTGACATGATGACCTGCATCCAAAGGTGTCGGTGTCGTCTTATCTTGCGGAACTACAAACGTACTGTGCGCAGCAACATCACTGAACTTAACAAAGTCCTTCGCACCATCAGGGCTTGTGTTACTCGAATCAACCCCCTTGAGGCCTAACTTAGTTGCTAACGGTGTCGTTCCTGCGAACGGAGCGTTTGCCACAGTGTTTGGTACTGTATCATCACCTTGTACTTGCCCCATATAAATAGGCAGAACAGGTGAGCCAGAAGCAACTAGATAAGCAGCATTGGTAAATGGATCCACAGTATCTAACACAGTTTGTGCAGCGTAAGCGAACTGTTGGAAAGCGGCTGTCATAGTTGCTTTCTGTGCAGCGGTCGCGTTTGCTTCAAACGTTGTGTAACACTGTTTGCTAGAGAGGCTTCCACAGTTCGCGGTTGCGAAACCTGCGTATTCAGTTGAAGCGCTCAATGCAACGCTGTGCTTAACTTGAGGGCCAAACTCTGTAGAACCAAGCAGAAGGTTAGATATTTGTCCCCCTGAGTTTTCAATTGCTGCTGAACTGAATGAGTAAAGCGAATTAGCTGCGACACTACCGAGAGTACGGTTAGAGGCTGCAACTGCTGTTGTTCCAACAATACCACCTAGCGAGTGGCCTAAGAACTTCACTTGTGAGCCAGTAGTTAGATTAAATGCCTTCAATGGAGACGTTGTGAGTGCCCCAGCTTTTAATGAAACGGCTAAAGATGCGCGTAAGCCCATAACATCAAGCGCACTTTGACGCACGTTATCGCGAGCGACGGGTAAGTTCGCCAAGTTCAGATAAGCTAACACGTCAGCGTTTGCCGAACGAGTATCATCTAAACTACGTGTACCATGGAGCGGTAAGTCAATCGCCAATACAGCTACACCTGCTTTTGCAAGGTTGTAAGCGAAAGCATAAGCGTTTTCTTTCGCTGAGGTGATACCGTGTTGGTAGATCACAACATTAGTAGGATCAGAACCATTTGGCGTAAACAGTAAGAGTTCGACGTCTTCTAATGATTTAACTTGAGGAACAGGTGAGTATTTGGTGATGACTCGCTCGCTATCAAGTGCTGAACCATCTTTAAGAGTCAAATTTAAACCAATGAGTTTAAGCTGCTCTGTTTGACTTGTCGCTAATATACTTGCATCAATACCAGCAGCAATAAGCTGAGCGGCCATGTTCGCCTTTTCTGCACTATTACTTAGAGCATTTGAAACCTTAGCTAGGCTAGGCATAGCGGATTCAAACGGCTGAGTATTCCATTTGCTGCTGCTTGTTTCTAAGTAGTGAGGTAACTTAACCGCCCCTTGACTTACATTGACATCTGCACTTGATGCATCGTACATCGCCCCAATAGCAAATTTGGCTTTAGCAATCTTAGTCGAGTCGCCGCCACCAATGTATTTATCAAAATCAGTGTCATTGGCTAATGCTGTTTTGAATGTTACTGCAGGAAGAAATGACATAGTGTAAGCGGCTTTTAGGTCAACCGAATTAGGGTTTGCACTGCCTTTCCATACACCATTTAGGTTCGCAGAAGCCAACCCAGTCGCTGTTGCTGCTTTTGTCGCGAAAAGCGAACCGCCAACCGACTCGGTGGTAAACCACGTCGAGTAGATGATGTCTTTGGTATCAAGGCTAACCTTGCCGGCGGCATTCGCCCCTGCAAAGATTTGCTCTACACCCTGAGTTACTTTCTGAGCTTGAGCTAAGCTGCCGTCAGTATACGTTACTGAACTTGATTTCAGAGCCGCGTAGCTTGACGACATACCTACCGGGTCGCCATTAACATCGGCCAGTTCATTCGACAGTGCCAACACATATTCGCTTGAAGCATCGAGTGAATCTTTAAATACAATAGTAAAGGCATCCGTTGCTGCGCTAGATACCACATTAAAGTGCGTACCTAGAGTCAACACGCCTGTAACCGTTGGTGGTGTTGTGGATGTGAGTGAACTGCTAAGTTTTAGAATGTAAACGCCGCCGGTCGCGACACCGTCGGCAAGACCGGTACCTTCGAAATTCATAACGATTGGCATCGAAGTAGACCAGCCATCCATTGTGTTCATTGCCGCAATTGGATTCGTTAACGAATCTTTACCACCCGTTGGTAACCCGAGAGTGCCATCCGTCGTGTCCATCAAAGCAAAGCTTGGCAGTGGAACCGCTTTGTTCGCACCACTTAGATGAAACTTAATACTCGTTGTGCGAGCCAGTGAATCTTGAATGTACTGCTCATATTTAACGGCAGTTGAGGCACCTGAACTCGAAGAGTCATCACCACAACCTGCAAGAAATATCGCCGAAGCAAGCAGCGAAACACTAAATAACTTTTTCATGTTTGAATTCCGTTTAGTTAAAGGTGTAGTTCAATTGAATTGCAGATAAGTAAGCTACTGCATCACCTGAAAATTCAAGCTTTTGACCCAATTTATTGGTCTCAGTGAAGTCACCACCTTTGCTTTGTACAAGGGCAAAACCAGCATCAATAGAAAGATCTGGGCTGTACTGGTAAGTCAAACCTGTGCTGTACCAGTAACGATCGCTGTCTGGGATACTTAAAGTCGTTTGGCCTGCTTGTTCGTCATAAGCAAGACCCGCTCTTAGAGTCCACTCTTTATTCAACTGATAAGTCGCACCCAACGAGTAGCGGTTGTTATCCTCGTAGTGTTCCGTCTTTTTGAAACACTCACCATTTGTACAATCTGGACTGGTTGCTTTAAGTTCTTTAAAACTGCTCCAACCCGTTTGTTGCCAACCGTAGTGGATAGCCCACTGATCGGTCAGTTGGTGGAAAGCCGATATTTCAATAATTGAAGGTAAGGTAATTTTTAAGCGGCCAGTCGTTGCAGTTGCGCTACCTTGTACGATTCCACCGGTGTAATCTTTGAAATCACCATCGTCAAAATCAAGGTCAACTTCCGAACGATAAGCGATAGAAAATCGATTGTTTTCATTCAATTCATATAAGCCACCCACATTCCAACCAAATGCGAATGTTTCGCCAGTCATACTGATTAACTTCGTCGACGAAGGATCACCAGTAACATTTGAAATAGCACCTTGGTGTCGGTTGAGTTCAGCTTCTGCATAAACAAGGTTTACGCCAGCACCAATGCTGAATTGGTCGTCGATTCTATACGCTACGTTTGGGTTTAAATTGACAGACATTAGTGATGTATCACCAGCTAGATCACCCGCGTAGATATCATCTGGGTAATCGGTAGCAACACCGTAGTTGGAAAACATACCAATGCCCCAAGCCCATTGCTCATTGATTGGGCTAATGTAGTAAGCACCAGGTACAATCTGAAGGGGAGCGACGTCTTTAGATGTCTGACTTTGCCCGCCAGAACCTGGAACATTGTTTTGAGTAATGTCTACTTCTGGATCAACGACAGAAACCGAGCCTGAAAATTGGGCTGTATCAAATAGGGTCATTGCAGCGGGGTTTCTCGCAAGTACACTCGCGTTGTCGGCAACTGCACCTTCACCTGAAAATGCGCGTCCAAGGCCTGAGGCAGAATGCTCAGCAACTTGGAAACCAGCCGCAAGTGAATTACATGCAAATAGCACAGAAAGCGAAACGAGAGAGCGTTGTATTGTTTTCATCCTTGACCCTCCTAGGGCATCAAATCTCATTCTTATTGTTGAAAACACACTGAGCATTCTTATTTGTGATGCTCCAATGTAAATGACATGTTAAATTCATGTTTCATGTAAAGTCAAAGAATGAGTTATCATTTTGTGAAGTTATAATTTTACGGGGCGGGACTTTAACATTTATAATATGCATACAATCAATGCTTTATTTGTGGTTGGAGGTGTGACCAGAATGTTTATGCGCATTATCGGAATAAATAGTGTTCAATTGCTTAAATATGTAACAACTTCGTTTGTGTTTACCGTTAATCGCTAAATCGGCATAATACGGTTTCATTTACGATGGCATTAAATTGGAATTTAAGTTTGGAATTACTCGCGATAGAGTTTCTTGGAAAACCGCTTCGTTTAGAAGGTTCAATGGCTGGTTGGCAACAACTGTTCTGGGATAATACACTTGTGTCTCAACTGGATGCGACCTCAGAGCAAGATAATGCTCGAACTCACTCATTCATGTTGCAATCTGGCGAAGATACGTTGCAGTGTCACGTCGAGGCGTCAGTTCAATGGCAGCCATTTGAGATGTACTACAAAGCCTCCGTCAATGGTCAAACGATTGCCGAAGGTAACCGAGACACTAAAGACATCGAGCAACAAACTCCCGTTGTAGCACCTAAACCTGAGAAGCGTTTTAGCTTAATTGGATTAGTGTCGCTTGGTATGAAAGCATTAAAAAGTGCCAAGCTAATCAAAGTCGTACTTGCCTCAGCGAGCTTGGCTGCGTATTCATGGCTGTTTTCAATTCAATTTGCTTTGGCTCTAATCGCTTGCCTTATGTTCCATGAATACGGCCATATTAGAGCGATGAAATACTTTGGTATGAAGACCAAAGGCATCTATTTGATACCGTTCCTTGGTGGTTTAGCGTTATCCGATGAGAAGATCAATACGCGCTGGCAAGATGTAGTTATCTCAATCATGGGGCCATTGTTCGGATTGATATTGTCTTTGGTGTTTATGGTGTTGTACTGGATCACTGGCGAGATGTTCTTTGCTGGGCTTGCGGTATTCAACGCGCTATTGAACTTGTTTAATCTATTGCCAATTTTGCCTCTCGATGGCGGACATGTACTGAAAAGTATCAGTTTCTCAATGAACAGCGTGCTTGGTATTGTATTGTGTATCGCAGCAGCTGTTGCTGGTGTGGTACTGAGTTATCAGTTGAATCTTACCTTGTTTGGTTTCTTATTGATTATGGGTAGTGTGGAAATACTGTTCGAATGGAAAGGGCGTCACCACAGTCACTTGTTACCATTAGACAAATACGGTCAAGTCGTGTCGTTTGTTTGGTATGTGGGTTTAGTGAGTAGTTTGATTGGTGTTATCTGGTATTTTGCATCTACTGGTGATCAGCTATTAAGCCTACCATTGCAAATTCTTGGTACTTAACAAGAATCAAAACAAAAAAATGCCCTAGCCAATATGGATAGGGCATTTTTGTATTCGAAGTTTAGCGTCTAGACAAATGTAAATTACGCTTTGCAATTTGGTCTTGGAGAACCCGATTGGGGAAGCGTTTTGATCGTCGCTTGCAGATCTTTGATACGCGTACTGTGCGAAGGGTGTGTAGAAAGCAGTTCTGGGGGCTGATTACCACCCGATGCCTTCGCCATGTTTTGCCATAGGTCGACACTTTGGTTAGGATCGAATCCAGCTCTAGCCATATACTCTAGGCCAACAACATCGGCTTCAGACTCTTGAGTTCGCCCATACGGTAGAATAACGCCATACTGAACGCCTAAACCTAAAGCAGCCATCGTCATACCTTGATATTGGCTGTATTCTGATGCGCCTAATGCGATGCTAGTAACCGATAAACCAGTGTTAGCGATTTGAGACTGAGATAGGCGCTCGTTACTGTGGTCTGCTAAAACGTGCGCCACTTCGTGCCCGATAACTGTCGCGAGTTGGTCTTGATTAACCGCTACCTTAAGTAACCCGGTATATACGCCAATTTTTCCGCCTGGTAGGGCGAATGCGTTTACTTGGTCACTGTCAAAGACAACAACTTCCCATTCACTAAAACCTTGTTTAGGAATGTATTGCGTGATGCTGTTTGCAACGCACTGTACATAAGCGTTCGTTTTTGCATCTTTGCTGATGGGTTGTTCTTTCTTCATTTGTTCAAAAGACTGTGCTCCAAGCTGAGACATATCTTTATCTGAAAAAAGCAGTAATTGGTTTCTGCCTGTTGGGGAAGCGCTGCATGCACTTAGCCCAGCGAGTGTAAGAAGCGAGGCAAACTTCATCCATGACGTCATACAATATCCTCTGTGTATTCGGTTTTTATGCATGTTAACATCAACTTGTGTAATAGCTAGTAGCAGTAAGATAACTATTTCGGTAATAATCCCAGCAGTAATGCTAACGTTATTGGTTTTATCAACCTATTAACGATGATAAAACTGCACACGCGTAACAAAGCCAATAATTAAGGACCCTACATGAGTATTTGGAAAAAGCCCGTTGACCTAGAGATCTTCAACGCGACCTCAAAAAATACCTTAATTGAACACCTCAATATTGTATACACCGAGGTCAACGACAACTCTTTGGTGGCAACCATGCCGGTTTGTCATTTTACCCACCAACCTTTAGGTATGCTCCATGGCGGCGCATCGGTTGTATTAGCAGAAACGCTTGGCTCATTGGCTGCTAATTTTTGCGTTCCAGAAGGCTACTATTGCGTTGGGCTAGATATCAACGCAAACCACGTTAGATCAATGCGCGATGGCCATGTTGTCGGTACTGCTGAGCCTATTCACTTGGGTGTGTCTACCCAAGTATGGCAGATAAACATCACTGATGAGCGTCAACGCTTAGTCTGTACAAGTCGTTTAACTATTGCCGTGAAGAAACATAAGCGATAATAGGCTAAGCATTAGTTAGCTGTGTTTGTATTTATAAGAAGTAATCTGTATTTAAAAATAGTCCGAGAAATCCATGGTCATAACGTTTAAAAGTGGGAAAATCATCGCAACCGCACATGAGCTTGTCGTTCGTTTGGATGGTGAGCACAGAGTAACGCTACAAGCTCAAGTTGATGCAATCCAACTGATAGGAAAAGGGGCAAATGTCATTTCAGCCAATGGTTCTGGATGCAAGTGGTCGATTAAATTAGACAACGAACAGCAGCTTCGAGATATTGCCAATGAAATCGGCTGCGATGTGATGTAATCGTATACTGCAAAAGTACTTAGACCTTCTATTTGAATCAAATCTTAGGACACCATACCTAATAAATCGCAAGAAAATCACATCAGTAAGATTGATTTTAAGTCTTAAAATAGGGAAACTGAATTCAATGTCCTTTGAATAAGTTTTCCTCTTTATGAGCAGCCCAAGACTTCGCGTTCAATTTGAAACCCTGTTTGAATACTTCGATGGTAAAGATTCTGATGTTCAGCTCGACGACATCACGGATGTGCTTTGTTGTACCCGTCGTAATGCCCGGATGGTACTCAATAAGCTTGAAGAAGAAGGATGGATTGAGTGGTTACCTGCGGCTGGGCGAGGCAAGTTATCTCAACTTATTTTTAAGCAGAATCGTTGCGATGTCAGTGAAAACTTAGCAAGACGCTACTTACAAGAAGGTAAAATTGGACAAGCGCTGTCAGTGCTTGATCACAATGCAGCCAAGCTGACTCAAGTTATTCAAAATTACTTGGGTGTGCAATACCAGGAAGGTGAGCAGGTTATTCGTTTGCCTTATTACCGACCGCTTTCTATGCTTAACCCGACAAAGTCGATGCGACGATCTGAGCAGCATATTACCTGTCAGGTATTCAGTGGGTTAACACGTTTGGATGAGAACGATCAATTACAGCCCGATCTTGCTCATTCATGGCAAAAAATCAGCGATTATCAATGGCGATTCTTCTTGAGACCCGGAGTCCGTTTTCATAACGGAGAGCCTTTGTTAACTAATCATGTTGTGGATACGCTGCTAGCACTCGAACCTCTCAATATGTTCTCACATATAAAAGACGTCTCTTCTCCGGCAAACTGTGTGGTTGATGTCTTTTTAACGCGACCAGATAAACACTTCCCACTCGCTCTGACTGAATCTGTTGCCAAAGTCACCTTACCGATGATTTTACGTGGTGAAGACTACGATATTCGACCGATTGGTACTGGCCCTTATCGCATTGAAAAGAACGATGAGAAGCAACTCGTGCTAACGGCTTTTAACGGATATTTTGGTTTTAGGCCATTGATTGATCGTGTTGAGGTTTGGGTTGTTGATGAGGCTTACTCTTCAATGGTTTACCCAAGTCTTTCTAAGCCTGTAATGGCGGATCGCGGCGATAGCGACGAAGTCGAACTTGATCCCGGCTGTACCTATCTACTGTTGAATCGGAAAAAGGGCATCGCACAAGATCCTGCATGGGCGCAATTTTTATCTAATACTTTGAATGCGGCCGATCTGTTTGTACACATTCCGAAAGAAACTGTTATCGATTTGGGAGTGTTACACGCTTATGGGATAAAGCCCGGTTGGTATGACATCAAGTTGAACACGCCGGTTTGTCCACCAGCGAATGCGAAACCAACCATTAGATTGGCTTACCAATGCCAACACCCAATGTTTCCAACACTTGCGAAGGCTATTGTTACAGTGTTGAAGCAATATGACGTCGACGTTGAACTTTATGGTTACGAAACCGATCCTCCACACGCCGATAATGTCGATATTTGGATTAATCCAATGGGTATCGCTAACAATAGAGATGACGCGTTAGCGGGCTGGTTGATGGATTACAGCTTTCTCGATGAATCTAGCCCGGCAGAAGACTTCGATCAATGGTGTCACATGATCGATCGTTGGCGCTCGGGCGAATTCGAGCAATTCCCAGCAAGACAGTTAGGTAAACAATTGGTGCAAAGCAATCAATTGATTCCAATGTTCCACTGTTGGTTAGGCGTTAACAAAGATCAATGCGGTACGCTGCAGAACGCAAAGTGTAATGCACTCGGTTGGTTCGACTTTAGCCAAGTTTGGGTAAAACCGGACGTTGACTAAGACCAGAGATAACTTGATTAGGACAACACGATGCAAACGGTGATGATCACATTTATAACGCTGGTGGCGTTTGCTGCCAATTCAGTGTTGTGTCGTTGGGCTTTGATGGATCAAACCATTGATCCTTTGAGTTTCTCGATCGTTCGTATCATATCGGGTGCCCTTACACTTCTGATTTTATTAACTTTGTCTTCCCACTCTAAGTCTAGAGAGGAGCTAGTAAACAACGACAAGTCGGTAGAGACAAAGCTCAAATTACCGTTTCAATTCACATCAATATTGTCACTCCTCGTTTATATGTTTGGTTTCTCGTTTGCTTACTTAGAGCTTGGTGCAGGTCTCGGTGCTTTGGTTCTGTTTGTCGCGGTTCAATTTACGATGATTGCCGCACACCTGTTAGCTGGCAATAGAATGTCATTGTTAGAGTGGTGTGGTTGTTTGTTGTCAGTTTCTGGGCTCGTTTACTTACTCATGCCGACGGATTCGACAAGTTCGCCCGATATAACCTCCATCATATTGATGGCTCTGGCTGGAGTAGGTTGGGGAATTTATACACTTGCGGGTAAGAAATCCACGAACGCGTTGCAATCCACTACTTGCAACTTTGCATTTAGCTCGTTAGTGATCCTTGTGTTAGTAAGCCTGTTACTTGTCATCCCTAATGTGGCATCGCAAATATCCATCACAGAACAAGGCTTGATTTACGCAATATTGTCGGGCTCAGTGGTTTCTGGTGTGGGTTATAGTTTGTGGTATTACGTGGTGAAAAAACTGGATACAGTGGTCGCATCCATTGCACAGCTTTCTGTTCCCGTTATCGCGACACTTGGTGGCGTTTTGTTGTTATCTGAACCTGTTACTATGCAATTTATTATCTCATCGACTGTTATCTTACTTGGGATAAGCTTGGTTCTTGTCGCACCTAAACTTAAGAAATAAAGGGTTCAATCATTAACTTCTATGGCTAAACCAAACAAAAAACAACCGACTAAAACGGTTCAGATTTTCTGTGCGAAATGCAAAACGCAACTTTTTAAATATCGGAAAGGCGGCAAAGGGGCGCTCGTAAAGTGTTTTAAGGAACGTATAGTCGAAGATTTCACAAAAGACCCTTGTGTGTGCCCTGAATGCGGAATTGAATTTGCGCGAGATACCTTGGTTCGAGGTACGCCTGCCTACAAGTTTGTGGGGGGCAAGGTAACTATGAAGTAGTACAGAAAAAAAATGCCGCAACACATCATGCGTGTGGCATTTCACATTGTTTTTTATATTCAGAAGAAAGGTTAGCGCTTAATGAGCTCTAACTCGTCCTTGAAGTTGCAACAGTAATAGCGAGACAATGGCACCCGTTGTATCACACAGCATGTCTTTCTGTGCATCCCAAATATCACCTTGTGAGCCAAGGAACGCGATACCTTCATCACCACCTGCAATCTCTGCATACCACCACTCAATAATTTCATAACCTGCTGCAACACTCATGATCGCAAATAGGGCAAAGAAACAGGCTGGTATCGGCTGAGCCAATTTCTTACGAATCAAATACTCTGCGAGTGGATAGGCATAAAGACCAATAGAGAAATGGGCTACTCGGTCAAAGTTATTGCGCTCAGAGCCGATAAGGTTATTGAACCATTCAAATGGCACTTCTGCGAAGGTATATTTTGCGCCTATCGTGTGCAAAATAAGCCAGATAAACATCAGAGCATAAGCTGTCTTAGAAAAGGTGAGCTTGGTGGATAGCCACCATATCCCGATAAGAATACCGAGAGCAGGGACGATCTCAGCGATCCAAACGGCTCTTGAAGATGGCGCAAAGGCTGAAAAGAGAAAGATAACAAGATAGACAGCAGTTAGTGAGAGTAGAGGTCTATTTTGAGCAAGTGGCGTAATTGTCATCATCAGATCCTTTATAAGTTTTTTGTATAGTTACACAATAATGAACGGTGTTCAATTGCGTTCTAATCACTAGATTTGTTGAAAAGTAGTGTTATCGCCCAGTATCTAGACAAACGGTTGGCGGAGTTTCACAAAAGTTTGATTTACAACAAAGCGATCCTTAAAATCATTGCATTACTACATAACAAGAAAGAAAAGTCATGAAACTGGAAACTGTCGATTACCTTGCTGACGACGCAGCAGAACAATTTGTTCGATCTCTACGTGAAACGGGTTTTGGTGTTCTTAAGAATCACCCCATCCCAAAAGAGCTTGTTGAGTCAATTTACGAGAACTGGTACCAATTCTTCATTTCTGAAGAGAAAGAGAACTTCCACTTCAATGTTGAAACACAAGATGGATATTTTCCACCTTCAGTTTCTGAAGTTGCTAAGGGCCACACTGTAAAAGACATCAAAGAATACTTTCACGTATACCCTTGGGGTCAGATTCCTGAACAGTTAAAAGAACAGATTCTAGATTACTACCAACGTGCTAATGCTTTTGCTCAAGAACTATTAGGTTGGGTTGAAGCACATGCGCCTCAAGAAGTACAAGAGAAGTTCTCAATCGCGCTTTCTGAAATGATTAATGGCAGCGAACAAACACTGCTTCGCGTTCTTCATTACCCACCAATGCAAGGCGATGAAGAGCCAGGTGCTATCCGCGCAGCCGCTCACGAAGACATCAACTTACTGACTGTTCTTCCTGCAGCAAATGAGCCGGGCCTTCAAGTTAAAGCTCAGAATGACGAGTGGTTAGATGTTCCATGTGACTTCGGTAATATGATCATTAATATTGGTGACATGCTTCAAGAAGCATCAGGTGGTTACTTCCCATCGACAACTCACCGTGTAATTAACCCATCAGGTGAACGCCAAGAGAAATCTCGTATCTCTTTGCCACTATTCCTTCACCCAAAACCGGAAGTTGTACTGTCTGAGAAGTACACCGCAAATGAATACCTAATGGAACGTCTAAGAGAGCTTGGTGTTATCTAATTAACTAGTTCCTTGTGCTAAAATTGGTATAGATATCAGAGGTCAGCAAAATTGCTGGCCTTTTTTTGTTTTTCCAAAGAGCTAAACCAATCATAGCCAATTACTGGTCACCTTAGCTGCGTAATTTTGATGGATAACGGGCTCTTGAGCCAAGCAATTGAATGTGGTGTTCCATTAAGCTCGACAAATCGTAGAAAATCGCTTTCAATTAAGAGAAGTCAGCCCACTGACCTAGGGCAATTCATCATGCCTAACAAGCTAACAACTTAATAACCCAAATGAGCCAACTATGTCGAATAATCAAGGTGTGAGAGCGAGCTTTCATAGCCATATGGAGAACCCTTTGCTCTGGCCCATTATGGAAGTGCTTAAGCGAAAACCAAGTGGATGGAAAGTACACACACTGGCGGCTCATCTAAACGACCTTGGGTTTATGCCTGTATTAGATGCAGCAGCCGAGAAGGAGTTATTTAAAAAGAACTTTCTCATCATGAATGCGCTGTATCAGCTTCAAGAAACGTTGCACCCTGATGGTTGGCTTCAAGTTCAAGCAATGGATATTGAATTGATGAATGGAAGCTATCATGGAAATAGCCACAGCATTGATCACCAAGAGCCACTTCGAGACTACTACACTAATTGGACTAACTATGAAGCGGATGAAGGTGAAGTCAAAAGGCTGCTGAACGAGTTTTGGACTCGGTACAGAAAGTTTGTTGGCGTTGATACGCTCAATTTAGATAAAAACCGTGCATTGAAGTTATTTGATCTCCCTGTAGACGCAACGCATAAGGAAATAAGAAAGCGTTGGCGACAGCTGGCGTTGCGGTGGCATCCCGATAGAGACGAGGGCAATACGGCAAAATTCCAGACGCTTTGTGAAGCGTGGCATGTATTACGAAGTTCATGATCGACGTAACTCTTACTGCGCTGTTTATTGACTCTTTAGAGTGAAATTTAAGCCCTATATATAAAATTGAAAAGCACCATGTTGTGAGTGACACAAGTGGGGCTTTGTCGTCATTACGCTTGTATTGTAACTAGGCTATGTGTTGTAACTAGGTTATGTATTGTTACTAGGTTAAGCGTCGTTACAACTTCATTTATTATGCTATGAGTGATCTTTACTTTCGCCACTCTTATGTTCGAATGCATAGTCGAGTACTTTACGGATATAAGGAGCACCGACCTTGGAACCACCATTACCGTGCTCGATGACCACAGTCGCGACATATTCAGGGTGTTCGTAAGGTGCGAAGGCCGTGTAAAGCGCATGGTCTAGTAAATGCCGAGCCAGTTTCTTGGAGTTATAGACCTGATCTTTTGCAAGATCAAATACTTGGGCTGTTCCCGATTTACCGCCACTAGTGTAGTCAGTTCCTTTAAATGCACGTCTGCCGCTACCTCGACTGCCGTGGTTTACGAGTCGCATCGCATTAATAGGTACATCCCATATCTCGTCTGGTACTTCAGTGATCGACAGCATCGGCTCAGGTTCAACAAGTTTTTGCGTATCAAAATCTTCACCGTGATCTAAGGTAGCTCTCAAGATATGAGGTGACATTACCTTCCCATGGTTAACCAGTACCGAGGTTGCTTTGGCAAGTTGCATTGGCGTGGATGTCCAATACCCTTGTCCAATACCAATAGGGACGGTGTCACCTTGATACCAAGGTGTACGATAACGCATCATCTTCCATTCTCGAGTTGGCATGTTGGCGGTGCTTTCTTCATAGATATCGATGCCCGTAGGTTCACCAAAACCAAAGCGATTCATCCAACTTGAGATGCGGTCAATACCTAAATCAAAGGCGGTTTGATAGAAGAATGAATCCACCGACTCTTCAATCGCTTGAGTTACGTCAACAGGACCGTGACCCCAGCGTTTCCAGTCTCGCCATGATTTAGAGTTGCGTTTGGAACCGGGAATTTGCCATGAACCGTGATCATCACGAATGGTGTTTTCTGATATAACATGCTCTTGTAATCCAGCAACGGCCATAAATGGTTTTATGGTGGATGCTGGAGGGTAAACGCCCAGTGTGGTGCGATTCACCAACGGGTGAGCAGGGTCATTCAATAGACGTTGGTAGTTCTTACTCGAAATGCCGTCGACAAATAGATTAGGGTCATAACTTGGGCTAGATGCCATCGCCAGTACACTGTTGTCTTTTGGATCGAGGATAACCGCACTTCCGGTTCGGTGATCAAGTTGCTCAAATACATATTTTTGCAGTTCAAGGTCAATATTTAATACTATGTCTTTGCCTGCAACTGGCGGCACGTACTCAATAGTCCGAACAACACGGCCACGGCTGTTTACTTCAACTTCTTGATAGCCTTTGGTTCCGTGTAGGATATCTTCGTAATAGCGTTCGACACCGAGCTTACCAATAATAGTAGTCGCTTGATAATTCGCTTCGATGCCTTTTTCTTCTAGCTTCTTTAGGTCACTATCATTGATATGTGCTACATACCCTAATACATGCGTCAGCACCTCTCCATTTGGGTAAAAGCGCTTTAAGTTCGTATCAATCGATAAGCCGGGAAATTGGTACTGGTGCACCGAGAACTTAGCAATCTCTTCTTCACTTAGGTTCTCTAATATAGTGACAGATTTGAAACGGCGCGTGTTGTGATAACGTTTTTTGAATCGAGCGATCTGCTCAACATCACGCGGGATGTATTTGTCGAGCTTGGCGAGCATGGTATCGACATCATCTGTTTGCTCGGGAATCATCGTTAGATTAAACACAAGCTTGTTCTCGGCAAGCAACACACCATTACGATCGTAAATTAGCCCGCGAGTAGGCGCGATAGGCAATACTTTGATTCTGTTGCCATCCGCACGAGTTTGATAGCTTTCAAAATTGTCGACTTGAAGTCGGTACAGGTTGGCGACTAAGACGAGAGTGAGCAGTAAGATCCCACAAAACGCCACGATTACACGGTTTTTGAATAGGTTTACTTCGATTTTATGGTCACGCATCTTAACGCGTTTATGATTCATTGAAGCCTCAAGAGTCTGTTACATTTAGTTACACCTATCGAGTCGGAACTTTATCTGAATATCGCCATAGTTTTGTCAAAGCTGTGTCATGATTTTTGGGATTTCTATGATTAAAGCGCTGACCAACAATGTAGTCACGTAAAGAGTGGCCGAATCAGATAGAAATATAGGAATTGAACGCAAAAAAACGGCTCTCATAAATGAGAGCCGTAATACGAGATAAGGTTAACTTAACGCGACATATTAGTTCGAGTTGGAGTTCGAGTTCGAAGGTTTGAACTGAGATTTACGCATACGGTTTAGTGCGGCCATTACATCCAATACTCTTGGTTTCGCTAAGTCACCGTAGTTTGGCATGTTCACGTGCCACTCATCGCTTAAGATAGCGCTAAACTCTTTAGCAGGGTTGTTTGACCAACCTGGAGTTTGTGCAAACTGGAACCATGCCCAACCAATCGCGTTCACTTCTGACGTTGATTCTAACTGCTCTAATGCAGAAAGGTCCGCGAATTCCTTGCCAAAACGCAGTGACTCTTTGCCTTTCGCGTTAACTCGGAATTTGCCGTCAGTAAGAATATTCATCAATGCTGCACGGTTTAACGAACGAGGAACAAACGTTTCTAATGCGGTCTCACATTCGTTAGTTCTCTGAGTAGGGTGTTGAGCGATGACTTCTTGTGCTTTATCAGTTACGTCTACTGCTTGGTAGTCGTGCATTTGAATCACAGTGTCAGCCACGTCTAGGTAATCGCCAGAACCACCCATTACAACAATGGTAGAGATATCCATCTCTTCACGTAGTTGGCCAATACGGTCAACAAGTGGAGTGATTGGCTCAGCACCTTTTGATACTAGCGCTTGCATACGTTCGTCACGAATCATGAAGTTAGTCGCTGACGTATCTTCATCAATAAGTAGCGTTTGAACGCCTGCTTCAATTGATTCTTGTAACCAAGCCGCTTGCGATGTAGAGCCAGACGCATCTTGTGTACTGAAATCAGATGTGTCTTTTTGCATCGGCAAATGGTTGATGTAATTTGATAGGTTCAAGTTGTGAACACAGCGGCCATCTTCAGCGCGGATCTTCATCGTATCAGTCGCCGTCACGATACCTTCACGACCATCACCAGGAATATGGTTGTAGATAGAACGTTCAACGGCGTTCAATAGTGTAGATTTACCATGGAAACCACCACCAACGATCAGCGTGATGCCTTTAGGAATACCTAGGCCAGTCACATCACCTTGGTTTGGCGCGTTTAGCGTCACACTTAAAGACTCTGGTGCTAGGAAAGGAACCGCGCCTTTCATTGGCAGGTCGCAGTTACCTGCAATACGAGGTAATACGCTGCCATTTGCTACGAATGCCGCTAGGTTGTTTTCTTCCAATTGAGCACGCAATGCGTCTTGGTCTTCAACAGCTTCACAATGCTTAATCATCGCTTCGATGTTGAGTTCGCGTTCAAGCGTTGCGCGACGAATAAACTTAGGCAAATAGAATGTAATGATGTTGATTGCTTTCTTTGCAAGAATACTACGACCATCAGCGGGTAGGTTGATACGAAAACGAATTTCGATACCGTGCTCGGTGAGAACCACAGATGTATTATCCAAAACAGTTTGGCCTGTTAGTGCGATAGACACTGTCGCTTCTTGCTTAGCAAATTCAGAGAAGCTACGTGCAATGAAGTCACGTGCTGCTACTTGGTATTCGTAAGATTTTTCTTTAAGCCAATCTAACCCTGTTAACGACCAAGCGCGTGTTGCGCGAAAACGTGAAGATGATGCATACGGGTCACCTTGAACGTGGTCGATGTGTAATTCGAAATCAGCAAAGTCGTATTGACCTTTAATTTGTTGATATGCGCGGAAGTTTTGTTTTTCGAGCTTTTTAAGCTTTGCAGTCAACTGATCCATAACGAGGAATGCCTATATAAAGGGAAGATAAAACAGAAAGGCGGCGATTATAAAAATCACCACCTATAGAGTAAAGAGAAAGTAGGCCTAAATCCAAAACAAAGTGCTCTTTTTCGCCTTAAGCGTAACGAGTTGTCCCCAAATAGTTTTGATTGATTAAGCTGTGTTCGAATTCTTGGCTCGGCATTGGCTTGCCATAAAGGTAACCTTGTCCCACATCACAGCCTTCATTGATGATAAATTGCTCCTGAACCTCCGATTCTATGCCTTCAATCGTGACTTTTAAGTCGAGCTTTTTCGCGATTTGGATTATGGACCGAACGATCTCCGAGTCTTCCTGTGAGTTGAGCATTTGGTCGATGAAGCTCTTATCAATTTTAATCGTATCGAATGGGAATTTCTTAAGGTAACTAAATGAGGCATAGCCCGTCCCAAAGTCATCCAGTGACAATGTAACGCCAATGTTGTGTAACGATTCCAATGTGTTTTTCGCGACGACTTCATCTGCAATGAGGCAACTTTCCGTGACTTCAAGTTCTAAGAAATGAGGTTCTAAGTGATAGGTTTCCAACAGGTGAATAATTTGCTCTGCGAAATCAACGTTCTTCAATTGAATAGCAGATACGTTTACGGCTATTTTGAAATCTTCAACGTATTCGGACCACTCTTTCGCTTGCTCTATCGCGTTGCGCAGAGCAAAATTTCCCACTTCGAAAATTAATCCGTTTTGCTCGGCCATGTGTATTAAGGTTTCGTTAGAGATATCTCCCAAAACGGGGTGTCGCCAACGCAATAGAGCCTCTGCACCAACCCAGCGATGAGTCAACGGGCATACTTTAGGCTGAAAATAGAGCATAAGGTCATCATTGCGAACAGCTTGGAGTAAATAACCTTCAATCTTATTAATATGGCTTTGTTCTTCAGCATGAGACTGAGAATAGTAAGCGAACTTCTGTCCGGAATCTTTACATGCCAGCATCGCTTCTGAAGATTTTTGGATAATACTGTCAGCACCATCGTCGTGATCAGTAATCGCAATCCCTATAAAGGCATGCAGATGAACTTTGTCACTACCGATGTCAAATTCTGAATGACCGACTTTTACCAATGTCTGGCATAGTTCTTCGATACGTTGGTGCAAATCTTTAACGCTGAACGCCAACACAAGGTCAACCGAAGTAGGGCGCGCAGTTAATACCTCGACATCAGAGATACTGTCGATGCGTTGTCGGTATTCAACCAGCACTTGGTCTAACGCGTTGTAGCCATATCGAGCTTGAATGCGCCTGCCATTAGTAAATCCAATATGGATTACTGCGAGTGAGCCACCAGTAAACCTTTGTTGTGACAACAACTTCTTATCCAAGCGCGACTCAAAAGCACTTCGGTTCAAAAAACCCGTGCCGAGATCGTGATTTTTTTGGAAATTGATCTCTTGTTCTGCCGCTCTGCGCTTATCAATCTCTTGGTTTAATGAGTAATTAAGACTCGCGAGATCTTTTGTGCGAGTCGCAACTCGGCTTTTTAAGTCACGATTCATTTGAGTGAGCTTAGCGTGTTGAAACAAGGTTTTTAATTGAGATTCTATCGAGGTGCGAAAGCTTTCTAATAGCTTAATATAGGTAGGCGTGTAGTGATTTTCTTTCGAGTCCAAGATACAAATGGTGCCGAACAATTCGCCGTTAGGCCAAAATAGCGGAATGCCACAATAAGAGATTAAGCCAAGCTTTGTGTCGGGGTTGTTTTTCCAATCAACATCGGCAAGCGCATTGGGTACTAAAAGCTGCTGCTGAGACTCCATCACCGTTTCACAGTAAAGCCCATTTCCTAATGTTTCAGAATCGCCTTTGTTATAAGGGTTATCCTGACTGTGGCTGGTAGAGAAAACTTCAATGTAGTTGGTATGAACACGCATGATAAGTGCAGCAGGCACTTGAGTGATTTGAGCCAAGAGGTCGACAATATTCTGCCAGCTGGAGGCCATATCGTCAGGGATATCTAAGTCTATCGTTTTTATCTTCTTCATATGACTCCGAGTCAATTATGCTAAATGCATCAACACATCCTGTGTTAATTAAGATGAACCAAATAAACTGTGAATATTACATTAACTAAGTATAAGAAATGTTGCACAAAAAAACCTCCGCAATTTTGCGGAGGTTTTCAAATGTGAATCTGGGTCTCAGTAATGAGATAAGTTTCGATTAAGGCTTTAACTTTATAAAATCATCAGTGTTAAGTTTCTCTTTATAGTCTACCGATGGTTGAGCAAAACCGTTCAACTGTAAAAACTCTTCTTTAAAACCTTGATAGTCACCGATTGATTGGAAGTTGTTTTCATCCATAGCTTCAAGTAGTTCAGTCACATGAGCTTGGGTTTCTGGGTCGAGTTCCCATTCATCCATCCGAATTAGGCGCTCGCCATCAAGTGGTACTTTGGTTTGCCCATACAGTTTACTGCTGAATAAGCGTTGCATTTGTTGGATACAGCCTTCGTGGGTCTCTTTTTCTTTCATCACTCTATATAAAGCGAGTAGGTAAGGGCTTAGCCCCGGAATGAATACGCTCGCCTTGGTGACTAATGCCTTACACACGGTCGCGTAAGCATTACCGCCAAAGTTAGCTAGTTCAAGGTTAAGTGCGTGACTTGTTTGATGAAGGTCTATTTTAGCGCGGCCCAAAGTACCGTCTAAGTAGATAGGGTGCGTGACTTCTGGACCAACGTAAGAAAAAGCAATGGTTTTGCAACCTGGGGCAATAGATTCAGCATTGATCAGCTCATCTATCCACTGTTCCCAATCTTCGCCGCCCATGACTTTGAGTGTGCTTTCGGCTTCTTCTTCCGTTGCAGCGTCAAGTGTGTTGGTCACCCAGTTGTCGTGCTCTAGTGAGATAGTCGCACCAGTCACGCTTTCACCGATTGGCTTAATGGCAGAGCGCCAGAATTCTTCGGTATTTGGTTTGGGTCTTACGCCAGCGGCTAAGCTATAGATAATTAGATCCACTTCACCTTCGAAGTAGGTTTCAATGGCTTCGACAACTTGTGAACGTGTTTCTTGTGAAAATGCGTCGCCAACAATGTTGATAGCAGTGCGTTGCTCTCGTTCGGCTTCTTTCTTGAAATAAATGTTGTTGTACCAACCAGCGCTGCCTAGGGATTTTTCGTTAGGACCGCGCTCGAATGAGACGCCGATGGTGTCAGCTTTTGCACCGCCAAAGGTGAGGGCAATGCGAGCGGCAAGTCCAAAGCCAGAGGAAGCACCGATAATCAGTACTCGCTTAGGGCCATCTTTGATCTGCGGCGCACTCTTAACAAACTTGACTTGTTGCTTTACGGCTTCTTGACAGCCTAGAGGGTGAGCGCTTTTGGCTACCACACCCTTGATAATAGGTTCGATCAGCATAAATAACCTTACAGTTAACGGTGATATGCACTCAGGCTAACGTAAAGCTGTGTAAAATTTATTGAGCTAGACCATTAAAACCTAAAGATACTGATATAATTCTTTGGCGACAAATTCAGCAATCCAAGGCTGAGCTTCTGGTTTTGGATGCAGTCCATCGTTCATCATCCACTCCGGTTTGAGGATGATATGCTCTAGGAAAAACGGCAAAAGTGGCACGTTTTGTTGATCAGCAAGCGCTGCAAAAACGTACTCAAACTGTTGGTTGTAACGCTTACCGTAATTCGGTGGGATTTTAATCTTCATCATAATAGGTTTCGCGCCCGCAGCTTTTATCTGCTTAATGATTTGATCAAGATTCGCAGACATCAGCTTAGGTGGGAATCCACGAAGACCATCATTCGCACCGAGTTCGATAAGAACAGTGTCTGGGGCGTGTTCTTCAAGCAATTGTGGTAAACGAGCTAAGCCATTGCCAGTTGTGTCACCAGAAATACTTCCGTTGACCACGGTTACCGTTTTGTCATGCTTTGCTAACGCGTCTGGTAACAGGCTTGGCCAACTCTGTTTGATGTCCATGTTATAACCAGCACTCAAGCTATCACCAAGCACCAGTAACTTAGAATCTAACTCGGTATCTTGAGCCAAAGAAGCGGTTGAAAATATAATTAAGAATAAAAAGGAAATTAGTCGAGTCATGCATACATCCATCATTAAAGCAGAAGCTGTTTTGAAGACAGTGTCTACTAATCAAGAACATTTAACAATCTTAGAGCATGTTGATATCGATATTCGTGAGGGTGAAACGGTTGCGATCGTCGGTACTTCAGGTGCTGGTAAATCCACGTTAATGACACTGCTTGCAGGACTCGATGTGCCAACTTCTGGCGAAATCAGTTTGTTAGGCCAACCTCTATCACAGCTTGATGACGAAGCGAGAGCCAAAATCCGCAGTGAATCCGTTGGGTTTGTTTTCCAAAGCTTCTTATTGATCCCAAGCCTTTCTGCCCTGCAAAACGTCACGCTGCCTTGTTTGTTGAAAGGTGAAGACGAAGACATCGAACGCGCGACGGCTTTGCTTGAATCAGTGGGCTTGAAAGACAGGCTTGATCACTTGCCGTCTCAACTGTCCGGTGGTGAACAACAAAGGGTAGCATTGGCTCGTGCGTTTATGATTAAGCCTAAAATTTTGTTCGCCGATGAACCAACGGGCAACCTAGACCAACAAACGGCAGCGAAAATAGTCGAGCTGTTGTTCGAACTTAATTCATCGCACGGCACCACGCTTGTTCTCGTCACGCATGACCCTAAGCTCGCACAGCGTTGCCAACGAACCTTGAAAATGCATGTCGGTCACATAGAGGAAGTGTAAATTGAATTCATCACGCGGACTGAACAAACGACTGTTTTCATGGAGCATCGAAGAGATTCGACACGGTCAGCTATGGCCGGTATCCATCGCTCTAACGCTCATTATAGCTTGTGTGTTCGCGCTTTCAGCTTTAGCTGAGCGTATGGAACAAGTGATCGTAAAGCAGGGCAAAGATGCGTTAACCGCCGACAGTGTATTTGTATCGGCAAACCCAATCCCCCAACCTTTATTAGATCTGACTCAGGTTGAACAGTTAGAAAGCTCTCAGTTGACTCGCTTCTCAACCATGGCATTCAGTGATAACTCGATGCAGTTGGTTACTGTTAAAGCGGTAGAGAGCAATTACCCTTTACGCGGCCAAATGATACTGCAAGGAGCAGATAGCGCGGTAAGCAATCATGTTGAACCGGGGGAATTGTGGCTAGATGAGCGCATATTTGCTCAGCTAGAAGTTGAGGTAGGTGACAATGTCACGATAGGCGATGCCGATTTAAGAATTACAGGGCGTATCGCTCAAGAACCGGGCCTGAGTTTTAACCCTTTCCAACAAATGCCCGCAGTGCTGATTCATACAAGTGACATCGATGCCACTGGCGCTATTCAACCTGGCAGCCGTGTTAGCTTTAGATTGTTTTTAAATGGTGATGAATCGAAACTCAAAGCAGCACAAGACAGTATCGAACTGACACCAAGTGATCGCTGGCGTACACAAGACTCAGCCAGTCGTACCAACGAGATGTTCGAAAGTACGACTCAATACTTATCGCTAACGGTTGCTATCGTTGTGATCATGGCTGCGACCACTTTGGTACTTACGTGCCAACATTATGTTGCGAGTCGTCGTAAAACCATTGCGATGCTTAAGAGTTTAGGTGCGAGCAAGCAGTGGATCGTTAAATGGTTGTCCGTACAGGTGTCTCTGTTGGTGGTTATTGGTGCAGTACTGGGAATTACCATCGGTATCGGCTTAGAATTTTTGCTTCGTATACCTCTGGGCGACTTATTACCAACACCACTTCCTAGCTATGGTATTGAACCTGTCATTTTGGCGATTTTATCAAGCGTCCTCATTGGTGTGCCTGCTCTTGGTATTCCGTTAATTGGCTTGGTCAACACCTCGGCAATCAGCGTGATTCAATCAAGTCATCAGTCCAATGAAAACTACAAGAAATACCTGTTGTTGCTGGTGCCTATTATTCCAATGATGCTGATGTACGGTGACAATCTGTTGGTATGGATAGTTCTAGCGGGTATCGCTTGCCTGTTCTTAGTACTCGCGATTGTCAGTACGTTTGTTCTGCGTTTGGTGGGTCAACTGCCGACGTCGACATCTATGCGCTTGGCATTGAGCCGAATTAATCGCACACCATTAGCAACAGGGATTCAATTTGGTTCTTTAGCGCTGTCTTTGATGCTGTTATCGATCATATGGCTAGTGAGAAGTGACTTGTTGTCAGATTGGCAGCAAACTTTGCCCGAGAACGCACCTAATGCGTTTGCGCTGAATATTGCGAGCTATGAGAAAGACAGTTATCTCGAGACGATTGATGCAAACGAAGTAGAGCGTACTCAAGCGTTTCCAATTATACGAGGAAGGCTCACAACCATTAACGGCGTTGAGGCGGCGAAATACAGCGAGACCTCAGAAGAAACAGATGCACTAAGTCGCGAGATCAACTTCACTTGGGGAGATAGCCTGCCTGAGTACAATGAAGTATTAGAAGGCAGCTGGACACAAGAGCAGGGCGTATCTGTGGAATCCGATGTCGCAGAGCAACTTGGTTTGAAAATTGGCGATGATCTTTCATTCACAATCAACAGCCAGAACGTCTCTGCCAAGGTGAACAGCATCCGAAAAGTAGAATGGCGTGAAATGAAGCCAAACTTCTATTTCATTTTTACTCCCGATGTTTTAAGCGCTATTCCTTCTACTTGGTTGGTGAGCTTCAGATTAGAAGAGCAACACAACCAAATGCTCAACGAATTATCTCGAAATCACCCGACCGTGAGTTTGATGGACATTCGTAAAATGGGTAGCAAGATCCAAGAGTTGCTCAAACAGATTGTTTGGTCGATAACCGTACTTGCCGCGTTAGGTGTGGTGGCGGGGCTATTGCTTATCTTCACTCTGTTGCGACTGAGCTTAACTCAAAGACAACAAGAGATACGCTTGTACCGAACCTTAGGCGCGAGTAAGAAGCGTATTCTCAACACTATTTGGTGTGAATACGGGGTGATGGCGTTAGTAGCTGGCTCAATTGCTGCGCTAGGTTCTGAACTCAGTGTTGCAGGGGTAATGAACTTTGGCTTTGAGTTAGAACCTTCACTCCACCCAATACTGTGGATAGCGCTACCCGTGCTGACGTTTATCACATTGGCCGCGGTAGTGAATAGCTTAATCAAACGTTTGTTGGCACCAGTAAACAAGGATTTTGGCTAGTCGCTAGCGAGATCTCACAAATGCTTAAAACGGTCTAAAAGTGACATTACTTATACTTAGTCGTTCACTATTTATAAGACGTCTCTTTAGACCGCTTTTTATTTGACCAATGCGTAGCACAAGTTACGAACATCGCACCTTAATTTCCCGTTTTTTTAGTATTTTTTAAAACTAATTGCGCAATAATGCCGATTTAATGAACAGCGGTTAGTCCCTGTAAACAAAGGGTTTGCGCAACTTAGCAAGAACGTTATCAACAGTTATCCACAAAAACGGTGGATAACTTTAGGGATAAGTTAACATCTATGTTTTAAGAGTACTGAGGCAGCCTTTATGTGGCGTCACTTAGGACAAATGTGACGGTTATAATAACCTTTAAAACTCAATCTGGAGTTATTGAGTCAAGAGATTATTTAGGTTTTTTACATAGATATTAAATACTGCCTATCTAAGACCTTGATAAAAATGTGTTTTAATTCATCGCAGAACAAAAGTAGAATAGCGGCAGTTAATCATATTCTACAGAACACGATGAACCACAACAAAACGGATACAAATCAGCCTTCTATTGCCATTGTTGGTGGTGGTATTGCCGGAACGACGAGCGCGATTCATTTTAGTGAGTTGGGTTATAAGGTCACTATTTTGGAAAAAGGACCGAGTTTGGTTAATGGTCCACCAATTTGCCATCTGCACGCTGGTGGCAATTTGTATCGAGATATTTCTGTAGAGCAGTGTCTTCAGTTGCTCACTCAGTCAATTGATACCGTCCGCTTGTTTCCCCATACGATTAATATTCGTCCGACAATTATCGCTGTTCCACACAGCGACGGTGGAGAGCCGTTGGATCTTCTTCCGCGCCTAAAGATAATCAAGAACGCTTATGCTGAGCTTGTTAATCAAGATAAAAGCAACCAAGTGCTTGGTAAACCGGAAGAGTATTACAAGCTGTATAGTAAAGAAGAGTTACTAGCACTTGCTACTCAAACACAGCCTCTGAAACCAACATCGCTTGATGAATGGTGTATTCCTTTCGCTAAACATACGGATCTAGAAACCCTTAAGTATCCTGTTGCTATGGTTCAAGAGTATGGCTGGAGCGTATTCCGCTTATCTGCAACCGCTCAACTCTCTTTGGGGCAACAATCTAATTGTACCGTGTTAACCAACAGCCGATTACAATCTGTTGAATCGTTAGAGCAAGGTTGGTCTTTGACTTATACAGACGCTGAGAACCAAAGCTGTCACCTAACGACCGACTACTTGATTAATGCAAGTGGCTTTGAAACGGGCATCGTGGATGACTTTGTCGGTTCTAAGCAACAAAGGCTTGTTGAGTTCAAAGCCGCATACGTTACGCAGTGGCCGTATTCGCAAGAATGTAAGGAAGAGTGGCCAGAGGTTATCTTCCATGGCCCGAGAGGCACACCGCAAGGCATGGCTCAGTTAACACCGTACGCTGATGGTGTATTCCAACTTCACGGTATGACAGAAGGGATTACTCTGTTTGAGGGTGGGCTTGTTTCATCATCAACAGATTCATCACAGCCTCAGCTGCCTTCTAAGCTTCTTAAGAAAATCGTATCAGGTTGGAGTGAAGAGCAGCTCGAATTAAGAACTCGAGCTGCGATAACGCATATGTCTCAGTTCATCCCAAGTTTCAGCTCTGCACTGGTAGGTGGTAAGCCTCTGTTCGGTGCACAGCAGATTCCGGGAACCGATCCGAGCTTAAGAGCTTCAGACGTTTCATTCTGTGGTGATCGCTATGCTCGACTTGAAGTCGTCAAAGCTTCCTCAACCTTAGAGGCTGCGCAAAAGGTCGCTGAGCATTGGTTTAATGTCGCAGAATCAGTATCGATTGAAGATGCACATTCAGTGACAATGTCACTTAATCTAAGTGATATTGAGAATAGAGCGATAGATTTGACACAAGAACGCGGATACCCAGAAGCCCTTGCAAAGGTATCAGGCCAAGATCACGCTTAATACTCAGTCATAATCTACTACGCTGAACATCTTCAATTCGGCTTACTTTGACAGGTAAGCCTAACCTTTAACTGAAACGCCTGCTTGTATCTTGTCAATTGCCTGACCTACATCTTCCAAACGAAACCTTCCTGGCTAAAGATTTCAAGATTCTTTGCAATAGAGTTACTTAGCTACAGAGCAAAAACTAATAGCCGAAAAATTGAGCCCACTGGCACCACACATCTTGTAATCCTAAGCGATCACCTTTACTAAACGAGACTTCATGTCCAGGTTTGGCTTGTGCTAAGCGCGGTAAATCGACTCTGGCGACACATCCAATCTTCGGATAGCCACCAATAGTCTGTCTGTCATTAAGCAACACAATAGGTTGCCCATCTTGGGGGATTTGAATCGCACCTAAGGCAATGCCTTCTGACAATAGCGAAATGTCAGGCGAGTCCACGGGGTCGCCACTGAGTCGATAACCCATGCGATTAGAATTTTGGTCAACATGATACTGTGCGTTATACAAAGTCGCTTTTGCTGACTCTGAGAACAGCTCGCTTTGATAGCCTTCAATCACTCGCAGGTTCACTGGTAGGTTGTAATTAGGCGTGTATCGGAAGGTGACACTCAACGCTTTAAACGGGCGAGAGAGTTGGTGTTGGGTAAAAGTAATTTGTTGCCCTTGCTGGCATGGCTCTCCATCTTGCGTTAATCCACCAATCTTTTCACGAGTCACCGTAGAACAGCTATGAAGAGTTGATGGAACATCGAAGCCACCCTTAACGGCTAAATACGCCCTTAGTCCATTTTTAGGTAAACCAAATGAGAGAACTTGCCCTGCGAAAGCTTGAAAAGTACGCCAGTTCGACTGTGGTTTGCCATCGAGCTTCGCTTGTAAATCGCCACCACATAATGCCATCTCACAATCAAAATCGATTAGTAACGCACATTGCCCAAGCGTGATTTCCAACGCAGCTTGGTTTACTGGGTTTCCGAGCAGGTGATTGGCCCAGCTATACGAGTAATCATCAACAGGGCCGCCTTGTGTCAATCCGAGATGAGCGACACCAAATCGTCCGAAGTCTTGAATCAAACTCAACGGGCCGGGCTTAATGACTGTCAGCGTTGGTTTGGCTTTTGACTTAACCATTAGCGACACCTCCACTAATATCCATAAAACTAAGCTCAACAAATTCTTGTTTTGAAATCGCGATGAAACGGACCGTATCACCGACATTAAGCAGAGACAGCGGCGTTTGCGTGGTATCAGCGTTCTTTAATTGGCTGTGATCAAACAGTGCGAGTGGGCAATTGCCAATAATATTCCAACCGCCCGGTGAGTCCGAAGGATACACCGCCGTTTTCGTATCCGCGATGGCGATACTGCCTTTCGGCACACTTAAGCGTGGGGTTGAATGACGAGGCAAAGCAAGCTCGTTGACTACATCAGACATAAACGCAAAGCCAGGCGTAAACCCAATGACACTGACGCTGTAAGTCTGTGAGGTGTGATGTTGAATGATCTCATCTAGCGACATGCCTTTGGCTTGATATCGGTCTAAGTCGAGTGCTGTTTCTGGTGAGTAATAAGCGGGAAGCTCGATAGTGTTACGCGTTTTACTAACACTAGAGAAGGACGAAATAGCATGACTCAACAAAGAGTTGAGTTGTTCCATGAGCTGATGTTCTGAAATTCTATAAGGTAAGTAATCGACCAATATTGTTTGGTAAGCCGGTGTCACATTCATCAATACAGATGCTAAGTGTTGACGAATAGCATCGGAAAAATGAGCCATGTACTGCGCATATTCGGCGCTAGATTGATTATTTGAAGGCGATAGCGTCAAGGTCACCAAAACGCTGCATTCCGCGACTGGCGCTATATTGAATTCAATTTGATTCGTCGTCATTTCGTTTCCATACTTTTACTTGCCTTTGATTTACTTAGTGTCTTTCATTTGCTTATTTGCTTATTTGGCGTTTCTAACTTCCGTGTCCAAACCAATACAAAGCAATTAGACCTTACGAGCAATTGGTTAGGTGCTCGTAAGGCGAGCGATAAGGCCATGCGTCATACCAATCACACGCTTCATATTAGTTAAAAGCGTTGAGGTCTTGTCTGATTTTTCTAATTAATGCGATGGATTGGGGGTTATCACCATGAACACAAATGGTATCGGCTTCAATAGGCAGTCTTTCACCTTCAATGGTCGTGACTGAACCGTAGTTAATGATTTGCATGACTTGGTTGTAGATGTCGTCTTGGTTGACGTAAACCGAGCCTTTTTGAGTTCGCGGCGATAACTGCCCATTATTCAAGTATGCACGGTCGGCAAACGCTTCAAACAAGAGGGGTAAGTCATGATCGTCAGCAATATCTAGATACTGTTGATTGTCTGATGAAGAGAGAATCATCAAGGGGATGTTAAATTCAGCGACGGCTTGGGCAACGGCATTAAACACATCAATGTTCGCCATCATATCGTTGTAAAGGGCGCCATGAGGTTTCACATAGCCAACAGAGGTGTGGTGATAGCGGCACAGCGCTTGTAGTGCACCGACTTGATAACAAACTAGCTCACTGATCTCGTCCATGGTATGAGGAATAGAACGGCGACCAAACCCAACTAAATCTTGATAACCAGGGTGGGCACCAATTTGGGTGTGATAGTACTGCGCCAGTTTTATGGTCTTAGACATAACGTGCGGATCAGACGCGTGAAAGCCACAAGCGATGTTTGCCATATCGACCCATTCCATGACCGACTCGTCATCGCCCATCTTCCAATTGCCGAAACTTTCTCCCATGTCGCAATTAAGCGAAATCTTCGTTGTCACGTGGTGCTAACCCTTTACGTTGAGGTGAGTAATGACGGTCTTATAAATACCATAAATAAACAGTGACCTAACTCAAATTTTCGACACCAAGAACTGCATTTACTATGAGGTCACGGCATGTATCAAACCCGCTAAAGAATGGATTGTGAAAAATGCTTCCTTTCATCAATGACGTATAGAAACTATGGTTAAAGATAATTGAAAAACAAGTGTTCGACAAACAGCGCTTCATCTATTTTGTTTCCGGTTTAGGGAGCAAACGTAAGGTGATGAATCATATGGCGACATTGATGTAATTCTGAAGGTTGGCGCTGAGGTGTACGTCTAAGTGAAATTCAAGGTAAAGGTCAGTTTTCGTTCTCTCGTGCGGTGTATCTGCCATAGGCGTTTGTGACTCAACCCTAAGCTGTTGTATCATAAGAGGTAGGTTGAGTGTTTTTAATTAAAAGGTCCGCTAAACATGAATGTTTTAGTTACAGGTGGCATGGGCTACATTGGTAGCCACACAAGTATCCAGATGATTAACGCAGGTATGACACCTGTGCTTTTCGATAACTTATACAACAGTAAACCAAGCGTTTTAGAACGTATCGAAAAAGTATCTGGCGTTCGTCCTGATTTCATTGAAGGTGATATTCGTGATAAAGCACTTTTAACTGAAACTATGAAGCAACACAATATTGAAGCTGTTATTCATTTTGCGGGCCTGAAAGCGGTTGGCGAATCTGTTGCCAAACCTCTCGAATACTACGACAACAATGTAAATGGCACGTTAGTCCTTGTCGATGCAATGCGTGACGCTGGCGTAAAAACCTTAGTATTCAGCTCTTCAGCAACGGTTTATGGCGATCCTGCTAGTGTTCCTATTACAGAAGATTTTCCCACAAGCGCAACCAATCCTTACGGTCGTAGCAAGCTCATGGTTGAAGAGTGCTTAACTGACTTCCAAAAGGCTAACCCCGATTGGAGCATTACGTTATTACGTTACTTTAACCCCGTAGGTTCACACCCAAGTGGTGAACTCGGTGAAGACCCAAGTGGTATTCCAAACAACCTAATGCCATTTGTATCTCAAGTTGCAGTTGGCCGACGTGAATTCCTATCTGTATTTGGTAGTGACTACCCAACAAAGGATGGCACTGGTGTTCGTGATTACATCCACGTCATGGATCTGTCTGATGGACACATTGCGGCACTTGAGAAAGTAGGGCGTAAAGACGGTCTTCACATCTATAACCTGGGTACTGGCAACGGTTCAAGTGTATTAGATATGGTTAAAGCCTTCGAGAAAGCGAGCGGTCAAGCGATACCTTATAAACTCGTTGAGCGTCGTCCAGGTGATATCGCGGAGTGTTGGGCCGACCCAGCGAAAGCTCAGAAAGAACTGGGGTGGAATGCGACACGCACACTGGCTGAAATGACTGAAGACACATGGCGCTGGCAATCAACAAATCCTGATGGTTTCCCTGGTTGATTGAGTGATTTCATGAATGGTTAACGTACAAAAAGATGCTCTAGGGCATCTTTTTTGATCTAAATCGAATAAAAAGTGATTTGGTGGTTAAAAAGTATCATTCTGTATCGGTTGTTGTTATCATGCTCGCGAATTATATGTTTAATGTTAATTTTCTTTGGAGTTAATCATGGAACTAGGCCTAATCATCACTTTTATCATTGCTGCAGCAGTAATGGTAAAGAAAGAAATGGCAGAGAAATAATTTCACTTTACCCCTTTTTTATACAACTTTTAGTGAAATAACAAAAGCCAGCTTATCGTAAGCTGGCTTTTTAGTTTCTACAGTATTTTTTTGTATGGCTTTATTTTGGAACGACCTAGATCTTTAATCACCTAGGTCTTCAATAAACTTAGCTCTACAACGAACTAGATTTCTAACCAGTTAGAACTCGTAGTTTGCAGATATACCCCAGTTACGACCCGGCTGAGACTTAATATCGGTGTTGAACTTAGAATCGTGCCCACGGCCTGACATGTCATTGTACAGCCAATATTTTTTGTCTAATGCGTTGAATAGACCCGCTCGCAAGGTTAAATCCGTGACAGGGCGGTAATAAGCAGTCAAATCAACAACTGTGTATCCAGCCACGTTTACGTTGTCATCGGAGTTCCACTCATCTTTCGCAGCAACCATCTTAACATTTAAAGCTGAACCAAAAGTCTCGCGCTCGATTCCAAGACCTAGCGTACCCGTTAGTGGTGCTACAGAATCAATGGATTTACCCGTAGATTTATCTTCACCATCAGCATAAGCGACCGCTAAACGAGTGTAGGTCCCAAATGGTGCGTCTAACAAAGTGTCTAGATTAATCGTTGAAGAAAGCTCTGCACCATAGATAGTTACTTTATCTAAGTTCTCTTTGGTGTATACGTCTTTACCGCCTTGTTTGCCCGTTTTCGTCTGGTTAATGAAATCAGAGTAATCAGTGTAGAAAGTGCTTAGTTCAAAGCGAGCATGTTCATTATTGCCACGAAGACCAAGCTCGTAAGAGATACTTCTTTCGGCTTTCAAGTTAGGGTTAGCTTCAATGATGGCACCTCGAGTATAGAAGTAGTAGAGGTCGTAAACTGAAGGTGCTTTAAACCCTTGCCCAACTTGACCAAATACCGATAGGTTATCATTGATGTGGTAAACTGAACCTAGCTTAGCTGTGACGGCGTCATCTTTATTCTTCTCATATTGAGTCTTGTAGCCTTCATCCGTTGATGGGTCAGCAACAAATGAGTCATAACGAAGACCGCCAGTTACAATCAACTTGTCTTCCATGAAAAATGCTTGATCTTGAACAAACACACCCCATTGCGTTATTTCTGCATCAGGGATACCAGTGCTACCCGGTGTAACAGTGCCTCGGTCAAACTTATGGTCGTAGTTTTCGAGCTCAAAGTCATTCTTCAGGTATGTGAAACCATATGTGAATTCGTGATCCGCACCATCAATATTCACTAGCTTAGAAAGCTGTGTATCAACTTGCATGTTTACATCAGAAGCATCACGTTCACGAAGTCGACGTCCGTTGAAGCGAGTTGTATCGTAGTTTTTATTCAGAGTACTTGAGTCTTGGTAACTTAGAGACCAGTCTAAAGAGTCAGCAATTGAAGAGCTTAGCTTAAGCTGTTGTTCCAATGTTGCACGAAAACGTTTGTTGGTGTCTTTGTTGTAATTATCAGTATATACAAAGCCCGGCATAAGCTGATAGCCATTGTAGTTTAGCTCATCTTCATCATATTGACGTTGGTAATGCTCAACCGTAATACCAACCTTATTTGAATCTGATACATTGTAGAATGCTTTCGCTAGGATATTACTTAATTCCGTATCTGCTGGGTTCTCTGCACCACGATCTGGACCTTGAACTTCGCTTCCTGATGAATGAGTTTCTGTCTCGTGGCCTTGAGCGTATGTCGCCATAACGATCGTTTCTAACTTATCTTTACGCATCGCCCAAGAAACTGTGTTCTTGAACTGTTCATCTGCAGATGTATAGGTAGATTTGATGCCAAAACGGTTTTCATCCCCGTCAGTTCTAAGCATATCCTCTGGATTTTTAGTTCTTAGCAGTACTGCACCACCAATGGCATCTGAACCGTAAAGCGTAGAAGCAGGGCCTTTATTCACCTCTATGACACTTAATGTATCGACTTCGATCGCATTCGAATATTTACGTTGCTCAGAAGCGCCAGGGTTATATGGTGTAGGTTGTTGAACTCCATCTACCATAAGTTTAACGCGATCACCTTCAACACCGCGGATGTTAAAGCCTGAAATACCAAAACGGCCACCGCCTTGAGCTTCTACTCCTGGCGTGTATTGAAGAGCTTGCTTTATGTCGCTAGACATTTGATTATCTATGTCTTTTGCAGAGACAGACTCAATTGAGCTTGAAACGTCTTCTTTGTTTTGTTCGGTACGCGTTGCTGATACAACAACCTCGTCAAATAGGGCATAATCTTCAGCAAAGGCTGATGTTGATGAAAGCGCTAAAACGATTGAAGCAGAGAGTAGGGATTGCTTATACATCTGATAGTTACCTTAGTTCCATAATATCATCTTGATTTGCGAAAGATGATATTGGATCTAAATGATAATTACTATTATTTGCATTTAAATAATTTTCAATATTATCAACTAATTCATAATTAGCGTTATTAAACACATGTATTAAAAAGAGTTTTTCAGTTCCATTCACCATGTGAATGCTTCTCTTTTTTGTGATTTAGATCTCACTTACAAAGTAGGAAAGTTATGCATAGCCCAATAACACTTGAAGCCTTACACATATTAGATGCCATTGATCGTCGTGGAAGCTTTGCGGCAGCGGCTAATGAAATGGACCGAGCACCTTCTTCATTGAGTTATCAAATCCAGAAGCTAGAACAAGACTTAGATATTATGATTTTTGATCGCTCAGGCCACCGTGCAAATTTCACGGAAGCGGGGCAGTTAATATTAGAGCAAGGAAGGATCATTCTTGGTGCCACTGAACAGCTCGTTAATGACGCGAGTATTCTTGCTAATGGCTGGGAGTTGGATTTAACGATTGCCTTTGATGGCATTATTCCGATTGCTAATTTCTTCCCATTAGTCGATGAACTCGGAAAAATAAGTAAAACTAGGGTTCGATTACAAGAAGAGATTCTAGCTGGATGTTGGGAATCTCTTTCAGACGGCCGAGCTGATTTATTGGTGTGCCCAAAGGTTGACACCATACCAAACGATATGAAAAGTGACATTATCGGTAAGATGGAAATGGTATGGGTTGCAGCATCGAATCACTATGTTCATAAGCGATCTGGTGATTTCGACCAAAAGGCGAGAGAAAGTTACAGGGTTATCGCAATTGCAGATACAGCGCGTGACCAACCTGCATTAAGCATCAATATTCTAGAAAAGCAGCCACGTTTAACCGTAACAAGCTTCCCAGCCAAGGTAGAGGCTCTAACTGCAGGGTTAGGGATCGGCACCTTACCGAATAGTGTAGCTAAACCTTTGATTGAATCTGGCGTTCTACAACAAATTTCGGGTACCGAACCACAGCCTATCGACATCGTAATGGCTTGGCGACGTAACAAAATGGGCGACGCCAAGTCTTGGTGTATTCAACACCTAAAAAAAACATGGGCGTTAAAGTAACGGCAACACCATATCTGCAGTGCCGTCTTCAAAACTGATATCTAGCTCGAAGCCCAACTTCTGGGCTAGTGTCAGCATCCCTCGGTTGGTCGGCATCGTCATACCCGACATCTGCTTGGTCTGCTTTGTACGACAGTAGTCAATAACCTTAGTCATCAAAATGCGACCTAATCCGACGCCTTTCAGATCGGAACGTATCAGAATAGCAAACTCTGCATCGGTGTTCTCTGGGTTAATCAGCGCTCTCGATACGCCAATAATCGCGGGTACGCCTTGTTCCTTTCGAACGACCACAAATGCAATTTCTCTATCAAAGTCAATCTGAGTAAAGTTAGCCAACGCCTCATGATTGAATTCACCCACATCACTAAAGAAACGCTTGTAAAGGTCTTCTTTGGATACACGATGAATAAAATCAGCATGAAGCGGCTCGTCTTCAGGAAGGATCGGGCGTAACAACACCTCAGTGCCGTCCTTAAGTACGATATTCTCTTCCAATTCGACTGGATAAGGGCGAATCGCAAGACGTTCTTGAGGATCGCCTTGGTATGCTTTCAAGATGATATCGGCATCTAATATCGTGAACTTGTCTCCGTTGGCCAGTACTGGATGGATATCCAAATCATGTATTTCAGGGCAATCTACTACCATCTGAGATATACGCACCAACAATTCAGAGAGACCTTCAATATCAATCGGGTTAGGTAGTTTTTGCAGACGAATCTTGCCGCTTTTTATCGCTCGAATGATCAAGTAACGCGCCAGTGTCATATTGAGTGGTGGAAAGGCTGCAGCAGCGTCAATGGATTCATCCCATTCAGAACCTCCTTGACCAAGTAAAATGATAGGACCAAAGGTTTCGTCCGTTGTCACTTTTACACGTAGCTCCTGCCCGCCGGCGAGTTTGGCCATTCCTTGAATTAACAATCCATGAATATGCGCAGTAGGGAACGACAGTTGAGAGCGATCGAGAATCGCCTGAGCCGCATTGGCGACTTCATTGCTGTTTCTTAAATTAAGCATGACTCCTTGCACGTCCGACTTGTGTGCAATGTCTGGCGAGCGTAGTTTAACTGCGACTGGGTAACCAATCGTTTCAGCAATATGTACCGCTTCACTTGGGTCAGAAGCTATCCAAGTTGGTAATACATCTAGGTTGAAGTGCTTGAAAAATTGGCTATTTTGATGCGTATCAAGGCTGACTGTATCTTTATCCAGTAGTTGTCGTTCTATCCAATTTTTTGCATCTGCTAGATCTTCAATATGGACTTTTTCTGCCGTGGTTGGCGTTTCCATTAACTGACGCTGGTTACGCCTGTACTCGACCAAGTGCATGAATGCGACCACTGAACTTTCAGGTGTTCGATAGGTTGGAAAACCCGCTTCGGTAAACAACTTTCGTGCTGGCTTTGCTGTTAGCTCGCCAGACCAATTCGTTAGAATGTTAAATCGCTTGTGGCGAGGATGCTTTTTAATGGCTTCAATAATTCGTTCAGCTGTTTTAGCTGAATGTGCGATCGCAGAAGGGCTGTGCATGATAAGAATCGCGTCCGCTTCATCACCATCTAACAAGATGTTTATCGTATCGATATAACGTTGCTCACCGGCGTCACCAACTATATCGATTGGATTACTCTGAGACCAACTCAATGGTAAAACCTTATTGAGTTTCTCTAGCGTATCTTCAGAAAACTCGGCAAGCTTACCACCACGGTCAAAAAGGGTATCCACCGCCATGATCGCAGGGCCGCCGCCGTTGGTCACAATGGCCAAGCGCTCTCCACGCAATGGCACTGAATGAGTCAGAGTCTCTACCGCTGCAAACAGTTCATGTAAGTTCTTAACTCGTAACATGCCGCTGCGTCGGATCGCTGAGTCATAGATAATATCTAACGTATCGGCACCGCCAGTATGTAGCATTGCCGCCGCCCGGCCTTTAGCTGTTCGTCCGCCTTTTAACACTAGAATTCGTCTATTACGTGACGCAGCACGCGCAGCAGAGATAAAGCGCCTCGCATCTTTAATACTATCAACATAAAGCAATATTGCTTCGGTGTGAGAGTCGGTACTCAGATAATCCAACAGCTCTGAGAATTCTATGTCACTGCCATTACCTATCGAGATAAACGCCGAGAAGCCGATCTCTTTATCGTTCGCCCAATCTAGAATCGTTGTACACACTGCAGCGGATTGAGAAACAAAGGCTATTTTACCTGGCAGCGCCGTCACCGGAGAAAAAGAGGCATTCAAATTTAACCACGGGACAATAACTCCCAAGCTATTAGAACCAAGTACCCGAATATTGTTTGCTTTGGCTATTGCAATACATCTCTCATCAAACGTTTCACCGCTATCACTTTGCTGTTGCATGTCGGAGGAGAGCACAATGACGGAAGCGATGCCTTTCTCGGCCAACTCTTCAAAAATAGCCACATTGCGTGTCGCATTAGTGCACAAAATAGCAAGGTCAGGCACGATAGGTAGCGACAAGATGTTTTTGTAAGAGAGGACGCCTGCGACAGAATCGTATTTTGGTGTTACTGGCATCACCGCACCTTTAAAATCCCCGTGCAACAAATTGTTCATGACGATATATCCTGCACGCGTTTCTCGTTGAGATGCACCAACAACGGCGATTGAACGGGGTTTAAGTAGGGGATCAAGATGATTCATAGACATATCCTAGCAATGCACGTAAGTTCATCGTAACTTACTTTTCATTCACGGGTTGATGGCAAATTCACCGAATTAAGATGAATAAGCAGACACTGCATAAAGTTTGTGAAATAGGTCACCCACTAATGGTGTATAATCTCAAAGTTAACTTGATTCTAAACCGACGTATCGGCATGATTTATAGTAATTATTATTAAGGATATAGAGCTTTCCATGAAAAAACTTGCAATTGTGACTTTGCCACTGCTCTTGGCTGCATGTGTATCTGACAACTACGTTACCAATGTAACGTCAGATAGCTATCAAGAAGAGTTCAAAACGGCTAAAGTTGAAGCTCCAGTTGTATCTCAATCTGAGCAGACTGCCGTTGTTGAAGAGAACGTGGTCAACGTTGTCAGAACCACACCTGTAGAACAAAAAATCACTCACACGACTAGAGCTAAGCCGGTTGCAACAATTACAGCTCCAACCAAGAAGCAACAAGACATGAACCAACGCTTTGGTTACACAGTTCAAGTTGTTGCTGTCGGCAGCCAAGCCAAAGTCGATTCTTTTGTAAAAATGCTACCAACCACTTCCCAGCCAATTTGGGAAAACTACAAAATGGTTAACGGCACGAAGTGGTTCACTGTACTTTACGGTGACTACGCGACACGCTTAGACGCTAAAAAGGCGATTTCATCTTTGCCGAGCAGTTTTCAAAACTTAAAGCCATTCGTTAAGAGCATTGATGATATCAAGAACTCTGAATACCCAACGCTTAACAAGTTAAACTAAGTTTTAAATCATAAAGAAGGAGCAAATGCTCCTTCTTTTGTTTTATGACGGTTAGTTTTGTTTAATAGTTAATCGCTCACTCCTTAGATGACAATTTTAGCATTCAAAACACTGTACCTATTTCGACTTTTGTTTATCATTGAAGTCAGTATTCCTAGTTTCAAGGACCGAATTTACCCATGAACACCACAAACATCCTTCTACTTTGCGGCGGTGGATCTTCAGAGCATGAAGTGTCAATCGTTTCAGCCAATTACCTTTTTGAACAACTTAATAGCGTTGCAGATTTTAACGTTGTGAGAGTTGAAATTAAAAATGAAGGCTGGTGTCTTGATTCTGGTGAGTTGGTTTATCTTGATATTAACGATCAAACCTTACGTGGCGACAACTTAGAATCTAAAGTCGATTTCATTGTCCCTTGTATTCATGGTTTCCCTGGCGAAACAGGTGACATTCAATCACTGTTTGAAATGGCTAAGATTCCGTACCTAGGTTGTGGTTCTGAAGCAAGCAACAACAGCTTCAATAAAATCACATCAAAACTTTGGTACGACGCTCTGGGTATCCCAAATACGCCGTATCTGTTCTTATCCGACAACACTGAACAAGCTCATGCACAGGCGACACAAGCCTTTGAAAGTTGGGGGAAAGTGTTCGTCAAAGCGGCTCGTCAGGGATCTTCCGTTGGCTGTTACCAAGTCAATCAAGCAGAAGAATTAAGTGAAGCAATCAACAAAGCATTTACCTTCTCTGATCAAGTGCTTATTGAGAAATCAGTGGTGCCAAGAGAACTAGAAGTTGCCGCTTATGAAATCGATGGCGAGCTACAGATAAGCAAGCCAGGCGAGGTGAATGCACCTAATGGCGCATTTTACTCCTACGAAGAGAAGTACAGTGCAGACAGCCACTCAATTACTGAAGTTGAAGCAACTAACTTAACCGATGAACAGCGTGAATTGATTGCAGACAGCGCCCGCAAGGTATTCACGCAGATGAAGCTTCGTCACTTGTCTCGTATCGATTTCTTCTTAACACAAGACAATGAGATCTACCTGAACGAAGTGAATACCTTCCCAGGTATGACGCCAATTTCCATGTTCCCAAAAATGGTTGAACATGACGGCCACAAATTCAGCCAGTTCTTAGAAAACTGCGTGAGAACAAGCATTTCTTAGTTCACCCAAAATATCTTAGCCGTTTTATATAACTCATTAGATAACAAATAGCGCCTTGAGCTTACCTGCCAAGGCGCTATTTGTTTTTAAGTCGGAAGCTTTTGGTTTTTAAAGCCAGTTGATTGACTAAGCAGTTTATTAACAATCTGCCTATAAAAAACCGTAGATAAACAAGCCAATTCTTCACAAAGCCATCAGCTCATTGCCAAGGGGTTAGTGCTTTAAACTTCATCTTCTCACTCTCAGAGGTACCCGAATAACCCACATATTGCGCAGGCATTGCAGGGCTGAGCCAACGACCAAAATCTTGGATTTCTCTCACCCTAAGACCTTGTTTCGACAGTTCTTGTGCGGCACCTACACGAATAGAGTTCCCGGAGAAATGGTGGTTGTCAGCCAATTGAAGTAAGTCACTTGCTCTTCTCAATATTCTGTAGATCGACGAATCATCTAAAGGTTGCAGACTGATATTTTCATGTTTATCTATCGCGCGAAACATAGGCAACTCGTCTTGTGTTCCAGTAAACGAAAACCAATGTTCAAGTGTGGTACTTGCTACTCGCGACAGCCTATACACTGAATCTTTTATTGTAATCTGGTAATCATTCTCAACGCTCTCCACATTATCCATCGACAATGCCTTTAGTTCAGAGCGCTTTAAAGCACACTCGAACATCACATTATAAATCGCGATATCTCTGATCTCTTTTAAGCTCGATTTATCATGGGAAAGTAACGTGTTTAACTCTGTGAGGTGTGCGGATGTCATGGCATTGGTTTGTTTAGCGTCGCCAGCCATTCGAGATTGCAAGTGGAGCAGGGTAAAACGAACTTGCCTATGCTTGATTGGGTTAGCAAAGCTCAACACAGTATGCAACAAGCTAAGTGTTGCAGTGTAACGTTTCAAAGACGCGAATTTTCTTTCACTGGATTCAGTCTCAAGAAAACGCCGAACAGCAGTGATGGATGCTGGAAGTGTGTTAATACGATTTTTAGTACAGAATGCATGGTAGCGATTCCAATCACTGTAGATACCCAACAAGGAGTTTCGAGAGTACTGATATCCTGTTAACTCATCTATAATTTCAATTGTCGCGTGGCTGTTTAATTTTTCAACAAATGAATTAATTATCACAGAGTCCGATAAAATAGGGACTTTTTTTCTCAAATTACCGTACCTCAACAGGTGTTTTTGCCATATTATGCTTGATATCATTAGAAGTATACTTATGATTAACGTAATGAAAACAAAACGATGATCAATGGATATGGCAAATTCAGTTTACCGAGGCGTTCCTCTACAATCAGCGGATGCAAACAACACCGTTTGGCGTGCCAAGCTAAAAAACAACATTATTCAAGGTAATTTACCTGCTGTGAAAAAGAGTATTGATTGGTGGATTGATACTGCGACCCTTATTGACCCGAAAGAATTCACAGCGTTAAACAAGTCGAGAGCGTCTGGTGGTGGCTTAGCTGAAAACTTCCATGGTTACCAAATTAAAAATGATAGCGATGAGCCTAACGCTTGGTATTGCATGTTTAACGGGCGCCTAATTAAAGGTGGCAAGATTGCAATCCAGCGTCATATAGAGGCTTTCTTACTCGCAAAACAAAAAGCAGCACAGCAAAAGAAGTAAAATTATGAGCCTAGTATATTCAACTGAAACAGGTCGTATTAAACCTGAAGAAGAGAAAGTCCAGCGCCCTAAAGGTGATGGTATTGTTCGAATCCAAAAAGAAACCAAAGGCCGTAAAGGCAAAGGCGTTTCTATCGTAACAGGCTTAGACCTAGATGACGCACCATTAAAACTCATGGCTGCGGAACTCAAAAAAGTATGTGGCTGTGGCGGCTCAGTAAAAGATGGCAACATCGAGATTCAAGGCGACGCTCGTGACAAGCTCAAAGCGCATCTTGAAAAGAAAGGCTACAAAGTTAAATTTGCCGGCGGTTAAGCTCTAACTAATGCCGGGGGTAAAATCGAAGATTATTATCACTGGTTATTAGGTATTTTATGGTAAATAACCGCTATGGTTAAATACGCAGTAGAATTCAGAGAGTACAGATATGAAATAAAGGCAGGGCATCACATAAAGATACCTGCCTTATAAACACAGAAATCAATTTAACATAACGTACATAATACGCACTTAGCGTTCTTAGAGAGTCAGTAGAACTATAACCACCTAGACACACTCAACAAAGCCTAACCAAGCTTTAAAAGCGCTTAGCGGGATGATGAAGTTACATTTACACCTCTAGCTCTGCTACGGTCGCAAGCTCCCTACTTTTCGGGCAATAAAAAAGGCACTCCCCAAAAATATGAAGAGTGCCCTTATCCCTACGGGGTTAGACCTAATCAACATTGAATTTTGAGCATTCAAAAATAGAATTTGATTGCTCGACAGAAAACAAACTTAATCTAACTATCACAATCACCAGAAGCCAAAGAAAAAACCTGAGCATACATAAGAACGCCTTGTAAACTCTCTATCTCATCCAGCAAATGCCCTGTAATCCCTGCGCGAATATCATCAGTATAAGCTCCAGAATCCAAAAACATAGAAATACTATGCAGACGGTTAACCTTGGCTGAAACATCAGCCAAGGTATATTTCTCGCATGATTTTTTCTTATCCATCTCACTAAGCGAATAAGTTGGAGCATTGCTATCGGCGTGTGTATTTACAATAATTGTATCCATATGATTATTCCTAATTTTCGTGGTTGGGGTTTCATACATTCAGGGACGCTGTAACGTCCCTGAATGCTCACAGCAAAAAATCAATCTATACGACCTTTCCTTAGGCAAGACAGCATATATCTCTTCAAAGCAACTGTTGGAGAAGACTGATCGCGTTTACATAGCTTTTTAAAATCCTCCTTAAGCTCAGAGTTACAACGAAAGTTAAAATTCGAATCCAAATTATCAGAGTAAGACTTGCTTCTATCCTCATGAATTTGGCGCACTTTCTTGGTGTCCCAAGGACTAGGTATATCTGACATAAAGCACCCTATTGCAATTGCATTGAAATCACAAAAAGAATAGCAAACCATATTTGCAATTACAAGAGATTCGCAAATGATTTTTTCAGACAAAAATAGCGAAAGCTAACTTATTGATTAATAAGACAAGGCAGTGAGGAAATTATCATATTGAGACAAGAGTACACTATTAAAGATAGTGTACTCTCAACTCAAAACGCTGTGCGCGTTTTGGGTTCCCTCCCGACGAAACGGGCCCCTCCCAAAACGCGCACAGCTAGGGGTAAAGAAAAGCCTACCCAAATATTCAAACTGGCCGCCCCCCAGTTTCGCTACGCGCAAGGAACATTTCCCTGCGGGGCAAATACAGAGGTGGTTAAATTTATATTATTCTGCAAATAACAACCTCGAGAACAGGTTTAGCAGCATAATATAATGACCGGTTCGTGCTGCAGAAGCCGATTTTGAGACATTGAACGGATGGTAAGTAGTGGATTGTTCTAAATACGCATTATGCAAATTATGTTACGGGTTAACTTCTAACAACGATTTTCCTAACGAGCATCAAAAAGGCCAGACAAGCTGGCCTCCTCATTGAGCATGTTACTCACCCACGTTCTTATTCAGTTAAGCAAAGCAAACCACTCAACATAATTTAGACCCATAATACGCACTAAG